>JAZLJW010000294.1:0-1289 GCA_045597345.1 Treponemataceae bacterium | reverse complement strand
CAGGCTGGAATACGGTGCCCCCACCAGATCTGACGGCTTACACACCAGTCGCGGATATTTACCAGCCACTGTTCGTAAGTGTTTTCCCATTTCTGTGGGAAGAACTGGATTTCACCGGCTTTCCATGCGGCAAGAGCTTTGTCGGCCATTGCCTTCATTTTTACGAACCACTGGTCAGAAAGATATGGTTCTACAACTGTTTTACAGCGGTAACATTTACCAACTGAGTGAACCATTTTTTCTTCTTCTTTGAAAAGTCCTGCTTCTGTAAGGTCTTCGATTACAAGTTTACGCGCAGCTTCAGGTTTAAGGCCACGGTATTTTTCTGGAACGTTTTCGTTCATTTTTCCGTCTGGAGTAAGAAGATTGATTACTTCCAGATTGTGGCGTTTACCAACTTCCCAGTCGTTAGGGTCATGAGCCGGTGTGATTTTTACCATACCAGTTCCAAATTCCATATCAACGTATTCATCAGCAATGATAGGAATTTCTTTTCCTGTAAGAGGCAGCTTAAGCATTTTACCAACGATTGACTTGTAGCGGTCATCGTTAGGATTTACGGCAACAGCTGTATCACCAAAGAAAGTTTCAGGACGAGTTGTAGCAACTTCAATCTTTCCGCTTCCGTCGGCATATTCGTAGTAAAGGTGATACATTGCACCCTGTGTGTCTTCGTGATCAACTTCGTCATCGGCAAGGGCAGTTCCACAGCGAGGACACCAGTTTACAAGGCGCTTACCTTTGTACATAAGTCCGCGTTCGTAAAGAGTAACGAATACGTCACGAACAGCACCAGAAAGACCTTCGTCGTATGTAAAGCGTTCGCGGTCCCAGTCAGTTGAGTTACCAAGTTTTTTCTGCTGCTTTACGATGATGTTGTGGTGTTCTTCTTTAACCTGCCATGTGCGTTCCAAAAACTTTTCGCGGCCCAGGTCGTTACGAGAAAGTCCTTCTGCTTTGAGCTTTCTTTCAACAACGTTCTGTGTGGCAATACCAGCGTGGTCTGTACCAGTTACCCACAGAGTGTTGTCTCCGCGCATACGGTGGTAGCGAACTACGATATCCTGAAGAGTGTTGTTGAGCCCGTGTCCCATGTGCAGAACGCCGGTAACATTTGGAGGAGGAATGACGACGGCGTAGGTGTCTGATTTTTTGCATGATTCACACTGGCATGCATATTTTGCATGTACCGGAGATGCTTCATCACTTGCAGGCTTAAAGTAGCCTTTGCTTTCCCATTCACCATAAATACGATCTTCAAAAGTTTTAGGATCGTAAGCCTTTTCCAT
>JAZLJW010000293.1:0-1002 GCA_045597345.1 Treponemataceae bacterium | reverse complement strand
CCTTTCATCCTGCCGCCCGCAGGCAAAAAGACAAGCAGAGAATTACCGGCTGCGTGCCGGAGTTCGCTTAAACGTAAACCTGAATCAGGACATTTCAACTCCCCGAAGCACACGCGGGTACCTTCGGGGAGAAAGTAATCCCGCCCGCAGTATATGTTCCGGCACGCTTCACCAAGGAAAATCCAAAACCAACCGTAAAGCCGGAAACATATACACCAATTTTCAAAACCTGTTATGCAGACCAAAGAAGACAAACGAATCCAGAGACTAACCGCAGCAAAACTCGCTGCAGTTCTCTTTTGCGTGGGGCATCTGTAGTGGCAGCAGTATATGTAATCGGACTTGTATTTGCCGGCACGGGAATCTGTGATAAATTCATTGAACGGTAAAACCCTCAGGTAACTATTCGCCCTTTTATTTATCTATATGAATTTACTTTTTCCAGTGCATTTTGACTACAGAAACCCACTGGGCATAATAAATTCGTATAGAAAAATAAAAGAGGTGAATAGTTACGAATAAATTATTCATACTCTAAAAAAGACAAGAGTGAACTTTTTTCTTCACTCTTATTCTGTTTAGCATCGGCATTTGGATGAAGGGAAAGAAGTGGAGATGTACGTATGTTACGTAAAGCCGGTTGTGTAAACGCCGGGATTTACGCTTCATTGATTTACTGCTTTGTGCTGAATCCTCCTGTATAACTGGTATTTTAAGACCGCATAACTCCTTTACTCAGCGATTCCTGCCGAGAACCTCAGAATGGTTTTTCCATCACTGTCCATCAGATTCAGCAGAACTGCATCCGGATATGACTCAATGGTGTAGGAGACCACGTTCGGCAATGCTTTAAAGAACGCATCTTCAGAAGCCATATCTACCGCAGTTCCAGCCAGCTTTGTTCTAAACGGGTCAGAGAGAATGACAAATCCCTGCGGTTCAGTCTCGGATGCACGAAGAGAGTACGTTCCGCTGTACGTGTTGACCGGTGCATGTCCTCCA
>JAZLJW010000292.1:0-1003 GCA_045597345.1 Treponemataceae bacterium | reverse complement strand
GCTGAATAAGCGGAGGAAGAAAACAGGTACCTGTTCACTCCTTTATTTTTGAACAGGAGTTATTATTTTGTTTTTTTTGATTTGACACGCATCCGCGCTTAAAAGATGGCTGCATATTCAAAATAGGGGGATGAATAGTTTACTGTTAATATTATTTCAATCAGTAATCATAGATGCCGCCTTTCTGCAGCACCAGACCTGCACAGATACGTACCGTAGGATTATCAGACTGTGCCGCTTTCAACAAAGCATCCAAAGACGGCTGCCCGATACGTTCCAAAGCTGATGCAGCCATTCCTCTCGCCTGCGGATTTTCCGAAGAGAAAAGACCTACGAGAGGGTTTACTGCCGCCTCCTTAAATGAAGCAAGAACAGCCCCTATATATTTCTGCACCACAGCATCTTTTTCCGTTTCTGCATGGGAAATCAGAACCGGAATGACAGACCTGCCTGACTTAGTAAGGGCACGTGCCAGATACCAGCGTGATGTCACATCGCCTGTTCTAATCTCTTCAAGAACTGTTTTAATTATCGATGGGTCTGCAGAAATCAGTTTTACCAGCTCATCTTCCGCATTTCGTCTGACAGCCATATCCGAAGACTTTACATCGGCAAATACATCACTCATTTTCTCCCCTCTTCCGGCACCGGTTTGATTCCGATAATTTCCGCTGCGGATTTATCTGAATCGATGTTCTCCTGCAGTTTTTCCGCATCGTCTTTTCCGTACCAGATGGTAAGCTGGTTAAACGGAACATCTACTCCTCCTTTACGTAAATCCTTGAAAATCTGCCACAGCAGTTCAGTTCTTGCCGTCCACCAGTATGCAGAAGGAGACCAGATTTTTACTGCAATCCTGATACCGTGTGCTCCAAGGTCATCAACATAGAGCGACGGCGCAGGTTCGGTTAAGGCATACGGATGGCGGGATATGGTATCCCAGATAATCTTTAACGCCGTATCTGCACTGTCTGAATATCGGATATCAATACCATATGAAAAC
>JAZLJW010000291.1:0-1203 GCA_045597345.1 Treponemataceae bacterium | reverse complement strand
ACTTAGCTGCCGGTGCTGCTGCTAAAGCTGATTTCAAGGCAGAGCTGCCGGCTAAAAAGGCTTTCTGTCGCATGACTATGGAAGAACAAGCTGCTGCTATCGCTGAAAATAAGTTATACGGCCGTGTAATCTGCCGTTGTGAAACTGTTACCGAAGGCGAAATTGTTGAAGCTATCAATTCTCCTATTGGCGCTACTACCGTTGATGGTGTAAAACGTCGTACTCGTGCTGGTATGGGTCGTTGCCAAGGTGGCTTCTGTGGACCTCGTGTAACTCAAATTATTGCTCGTGAATTGAATATTACTGTTCCGGAGGTTCTGAAAGAACGTGCTGATTCCAACATGTTCTATGAAAAATATCCGGTAGATGGCGGGGAGGCATAATTATGAACAATTTATATGACGTAGTTATTGTTGGCGGTGGTCCTGCCGGCCTTTCTGCTGCTTACAGTGCTTGGCAAAATGGTGCTAAAAAGATTCTTGTTATTGAACGTGACCGTGAATTGGGCGGTATTCTGCAACAATGTATTCACAATGGTTTCGGTCTGCACTATTTTAAAGAAGAATTAACTGGTCCTGGCTTTGCTCACAAGGCTATTGAACTGATTAAAGATAAACCTGAAATTGAAACTATGGTCGATACTATGGTTCTGGAAGTAAGAAAAGACCACACTGTAGTTGCTGCTAATCCGGAAAAAGGTTTGATTACCGTAGAAGGTAAAACTGTTATTCTGACTATGGGCTGCCGTGAACGTACTCGTGGTGCAATTCGCATTCCTGGTGAACGTCCTGCTGGTGTATTTACTGCTGGTGCTGCTCAACGTATGGTAAACATGGAAGGGTATCTGCCAGGTCACAAGATTGTTATTCTGGGATCTGGTGATATTGGTCTGATCATGGCTCGTCGTATGAGCTTAGAAGGTTGCAAGGTTCAAGCTTGCTTAGAAATTTGCCCCTTCTCTAACGGCTTGACTCGTAACATTGTTCAATGCTTGAACGACTTCAATATTCCTCTGTATCTGTCTCATACCATCGTTAAGATTCATGGTGAAAAACGTGTTACCGGCATTACTGTGGCTAAGGTTGACGAACGCATGAATCCTATTCCTGGTACTGAATTTGATATTGAATGTGATACCGTATTCCTGTCCGTAGGTCTGATTCCTGAAAACGAATTGTCTCGTAATCTGGATTTGGATATGTA
>JAZLJW010000290.1:0-3423 GCA_045597345.1 Treponemataceae bacterium | reverse complement strand
CGGGTATTCAGCATAGAACCGACAGCTCCGGCCGCTCCCAGTTTCGCTATGGTTTCTGCTTCCGTTGCCGTTACGGTTCCTAATCCAGCTGCACCGCCGCCGGTTCCGGTAACGGTTGCACCTTCAACGGCCCTTGATGCCGTGCCTTTCAGTATGATTTTTCCCAGTCCGGCACCGGTTCCTCTGATAGCAGTAGCAGCGGCTCCACCAATCCCGGCGGTCACTGCTGTTAAAGCGGCTGAGGTAAAAACATCCGGAGGATTAATGGTAACACCATTGGAATCGAAATTGACCAGGCCTTGTGTGTAGAAGTTCTTTGCCTGCTCGTTCTGGCTAATTAACCACTCCGGGGCATTGACTGATTTGAGAAAAGCATCACGATCAGCAAACATGTTTGCCTGGTCGCGTTCTTCCTGTTCCGGAGTGTGCTGGACGGTCCGGATGTCACCGATGGCTCTGTTGGCAATGGCGGTTTCAGCATGTGATATAGATGCAAAAGTTGCAGCATCACCTAATAGTGCCTGGGAAACTTTTGTATCTCCGTTCCGTGCTGCATTGGTTGCAGCAGTGAACGACAGCAATGACAGTATAGATGCTCCGGATCCAATACCGTCTGCTGCATTGGAGAAACTGAGTGACGGTATGCCTTCTCTGACAATAGTCGTGAATGCACCTATATTTTCTATAGATTTCTGGAGTCCGGTCTTTGGCAGTTCCCTGGCGGGTTCCTCCGGTTCAGCGGTTTCTGTTTTGGTATAGGTCGGCTGGTATCCGACAAATTGCCATTCAATTCCTGCTGAATCGGCTGTGACTGCTCCGCCGGCTTTGGCATCATCCAGGGCGGTATTGTATCCGGATACGCTGGTCTGCAATCCCTTTCCTGCTGTGTTGTATTCGCTTGTCTTCACGGCAATCTGGCTTTTGAGTGCATCCTGCTCTTCTGCGGTTCCGGCATTGTTGAACCGGTCGATGAGTTCATTGAGTTCATTGCCTTTCTGATCATAATTAGCAGCACTCTGCCTGACATCCTCAGCTCTGCTTTCCAGATTCGTGAGCAGTTCCGGATCCGGAGAATTGTCATAATGCACGGTTGATTTGTGGGTGGTTACTTCTGCCGGCTGGTTGTCGTATTCCACCGGCTGATTATCCATAGATACTGCACCGGCATTCTTGGCTGTGGTTAATGCTCTGTTGTACGCATCGGCCTGACGGTTCCTGGTAGCGAGTGCATCATTATAATCCTGTGCGGCGGCACGGAGTTCCGGTTCCAGTGCCTCCTTCTCATCGTCTGATGCAGAATTGTATCTATCTACGATGGCGTTGAATCTTTCAGCTTTGCGGGTTAAAATAGCGTTCTTGTCGTTGAGTTCGTCAGCTTCACGCTGAAGACTATCAAATTCTTCCTGTCTGTGACGTTCTTCTGCTGCCTGTTCCTGATACTGCTGTTCAGCATTCCTCCGCTGTTGTTCCTGGTAGCGTTGATTCAGTGCATCAATCTCGGCGGGAGTCTGTGCTCCGGTTCTGGTTGCCTGGTTGCTGGCATTTGGATTGGAAAGACTCGGAGAATTATTGATATTTGGGCCTGAATTTAATGGCATAAATAACAGTCGAATCCGCTTTTATTTATGTGTCATTTATTTTTATGTGCCTGATGATTCATAATGGCATTTACCATCAGGAATCTCAGATATGCAGATTTGGATAATCCCATTGCAGTAGCAGCGGCCCCAAAATCATCACGCATAGTTTTGGATACCCGGATGCTGATAAAGACATCCGATAAATGTACCTCATTTGTATATACATTGTCAATACATTTCACAATTTTGTTAATTGTGTTTTGAGTGAGATAATAGGTGTTTTCAGTTGAAGATTTTGCAATATAAGAGCGATTTTGATACCATAACATGTTATGTTTACTGTTATTATTGGCACAGGCGCGCTCAAAAGTTTCGTGAGTGAATGTGCCGTATCCGTTGGTCACAAACAGCTCCATTAATTCCGGCAAAACAGGTGATGCTGTCATTTTCTGAGTGGTTTTCTTACCTGATTCCAGTACATTTTCACCTCTGGGTGAGTGGATGATACGTGGTAGATTGACTGATACGGATTGGCTCGGTTATCCTTCACCATTATGATCATATCACGGTTCTGGAAAAACACCAGATCATGTGGATGCACACCGGCTCTGGTCGGGGTAAAATTGCCTTCTTCATTGGCATATTTGATGCAGCTCCGGAGTGTCATAAGCTGGTTCTGATCCATCGGAGTCCGCATGGTTCCGCGGAGATATTTCCGGTTCTGACACATTCCGCAGTTCGGATATGTCCGACAGCTCCAGCACACCGGGTTGGTGGACCGCCGGCGGAGTCTGATTTGTTCAAAAAGAGAGGGTTTTTTAGAGTCTTCAGCACCTATGCCAAATTTCATCATAATTTTATCTTTACTCATTCTGCTTTCTCCTGGATAAAATCAATAAACTGCTTAACTGGACAACATTTCTCTGATTTGCATCTGCACCACCAATAATCCTGATCACATTCACACTCGTCAGATTCGTGACAAAATTTCATCCACAAAACCTGCAAATTCTCTACTGTCATCTCCGTTTTCATTCCTCATCACCACCATATTTAGATAAAAATCGTTTAATTGCCGCCAGATAACTGGGAGTAATCCTCCAGTAGGTAGGGTTATTGGAATCTTTTCCGTATTTATTCCTGGATATTACATCACATACATAAAGCCGGTTCAATATCGGCAGCACCTCTTTCATCAGATTCAGATTTGCCATGGTTGATATTTCCTTGGTGGATAATTCCCTTTCATCTGCCAATAGTTTTACTACTGCAACCGCGTCATCATTCCAGTTTAGGAGATAATACACTCTATACGGCAACCCGGTTGCCATCGTCATCGGGCACCTGCCGGGTTGTAGATGAAATAGAGGATCTGGTTTTTCCGGTTGGTTACCGGCTCGAAATATTCACCGTGACGGTGCAGCACGTGACCGACAGCACCATAACTGACGGATTCTCCATAGATGTCCTGGTATTCCAGGACAACATCTTTGACGCTGATGGTATGCTGTTGATACACCAGGGCGTAACTTCTGGCTGCATCAATAATTTTCTGTTCATTCTTGAGCATCGTGTTCATCCTCCAGCTGCTTGAGTTCGTTCAGAGATACCACCAGTCCAAAAAGCATCATCAATCCCAGGATGATGACAATACAACAGATAACGTATATTATCCACATATACCAAAATCCAGCTCCAAATATGGCATACAAGGTTCCAAATAATGCACCAAATATGAACATAATCAGAATATCAACCACTATGTAGAACCTGATTGTCTTCAGGTCCTTTCTATCTTCTTTCAAAGTATCACTCCTTTTTCTTTCTCGTATTCCTCAATCGC
>JAZLJW010000289.1:0-6616 GCA_045597345.1 Treponemataceae bacterium | reverse complement strand
GTACCACCAATTGTTACTGAACCGGTTGAACCGTCATTCAGTTTAACGATACCTGCGCGTTGATAGAATGCTGCGATATATGATTCAAGGTATGCTGGGAATGTTTCTTCACCGGGCATTTCTTCCAGACGGCCTGACATTTCACGGAGTGCCTGAGCCCAGCGTGACGTTGGGTCAGCAAGAAGCAGTACATGAAGACCCATCTGACGGTAATATTCAGCAAGAGTAACACCGGTGTAAACAGAAGCTTCACGGGCTGCTACTGGCATAGAAGATGTATTACAGATGATAATGGTACGTTCAATCAGTGATTTTCCGGTACGAGGGTCAATCAGCTCAGGGAATTCCTTAAGGATTTCTACTACTTCACCTGCACGTTCACCACAAGCTGCAACAATTACGATATCAACGTCGGCGTTACGGCTGGTAGTATGCTGCAGTACGGGTTTACCTGCACCGAAAGGTCCAGGAATACAGTAGGTACCACCTTTTGCAACCGGGAAGAAGGTATCAATCAGACGAATCTGAGTAACCATGGTATCTTCTGGCTTTAAGCGTTCTGCATAACAGTCAACGGCACGTTTTACCGGCCAGTTGAAGCTCATGCATACGTCATGGTCTTTTCCCTTTTCATCAGTAAGAACGGCTACAGTATCGTGAACTTTGTATTCACCGCCTTCTTTTACTGATTTTACGGTGTAGGTACCATACATACCGAATGGAACAAGAATTTTATGGGTAAAAGGTCCTTCTGGTACTGAACCGAGTACATCACCGCGGCGGACAGTATCGCCAGCTTTAGCAATAGGAGTAAATTCCCATTTCTTTTCAGTATCAAGAGCGTCAAGGTAAATACCGCGCTCCAGGAAGTAACCAGCCTGTTCAGCCAACTGAGGCAGTGGGTTCTGCAGACCATCATAAACCTGTCCCAACAGACCCGGGCCAAGTTCTACAGACAGCAGGTCACCGGTAAATTCAACCTGGTTTCCGGTTTCAATACCTTTGGTGATTTCAAATACCTGCATCTGAGCCTGACCGTTACGAATACGGATTACCTCACTCTTAAGGCGTTTTCCACCTACGAGTACGTATCCTACTTCGTTCAATGCAACGTTACCGTCGAATGCAACAGAAATCATGTTTCCGTTAACTGCAACTACGGTTCCTTTTGTATCTTTCATAGCTAATCTCCAACGAAAATGGCTTGTCCGGACTCAATACGGTCAGGACAACCCACCCTCCAATATCTTTTCATAAATCTTCTTATACGAAGACATACCCAGTTCTGCATCGAACTTACGCATACGGTTTGCCAGCTTTAATTTAAGGCCATAAGCAAAAAGTGCGTCTGTTGAAAAACTGTCAGATGGACTGATAGATTCCAGCAGTTTCAGGCGTTCTCCGTTTAAGAAGAGTTCTGCTTCAAGAGGACTGTCAAAACCGCAGGCAGTACGTGCTGTCTGAAGAATGTCAGCCGGGAAAGAAGCATCTTCTACGGAAAATTCTTTCTTCATGCGTTGTGCTCGGATTGTTCCTAACGCATAACGCAGATTACGTTCCCAATCGTACCAGGCATCTACAGTTGCAGAACCGGTACTTTTTTTGGAACGGGGTGGCTCAAGGGAAAGGCTCTGCATGGTTTTAAGGGCTTTGCCATCTAAAAACCGTGAGCACAGATCCATAAAGTATTCTTCCGTAACAGGCAGCGGCGCAGTAACATCCTGTGGTAATGCGGGGAGCTGCGAAACGAGATAATACCAGTCAGCCAATTAGTTACCCTCTTTTACTCCAGCTGCTGCTTCTTTAAGGATGGCAGCAGTAACAGGATTAAGATATGCAGCGAAAAGATCAGCTACAGCTTCAGCAGAGAAATCATAGAAGGCGGCGCCATTATCAGTGCTGATACGGAATCCATTTGACAGGGTTGGGTCAGCTTTGATTTCGCAGCCTTTTGAAATTTCTGCTTTCAGAGCACTTTTCAGTCCGTCTTCAAGTGATTTGAGGTCTGATTCTGACAGAAGAACAGCAACATTATCAGCATCATTTTTAGATGCCCATGCTTTTACTGTCTCAGGAATCAGTTTTTTCAGAAGGTCAGCATCGTAAGCTTTAGCACATTCAGCATTGATGATTGCGTTAAGCTGTGCATTCACACCTTCGCGGAACTGAATGAGCAGGTTACGGCCAGCCTGAGCAATAGCATCTTTACTGGCTTTTTCCATGCGTTCAGTCTCTGTCTTAGCAGCTTTTTTTGCGGCAGCTGCTTTTTCTTCAGCTTCTGCAACGATAGCCTGTGCTTTTTTCTCTGCAGCAGCAATAATATCTGCAGCAGCGCTTTCAGCAGAAGCTACGCCGTCTTTCTTGATCTTATCGATCAGTTCCTGTAATTGAACGTCCATATAACCTCTCTAGTACGTTTGAACGAAATACCGGTAATTCCAAAGAAATTACCAGGTGAACTTGTGAATAGTTACCGATTCATAAGTTGAACCGGGGTACAGAATGCATGAAGGGAAATCCTTCTGGTTTGGAGCATCAGGGAATGCCTGGGTTTCCAGACACAGTGCATCATGTTTGTTATATACATCTCCGTTTTTACCGGAAGTGTCCTTAAGGAAGTTGCCGGTGTAGAACTGAACACCTGGCTGGTTGGTGTAGATTGCCATACCGCGGCCGGTAGTTGGTTCTGCAACGGTCGCACAGAGTTTGATTTCTCCTGGCTGTTTGTTGATGCAGAAGTTGTGGTCGTATCCACCTGGAACATCATCAATTTCTTTACCTACAGCTTTTGGCTGGCGGAAATCAAACGGAGTTCCGGTTACATCGATTTTTTTACCGGTAGGAATCAGTTTGTCGTTTACTTCAAGAATTGAGTCAGCATCGATACATACGATGTTGTCACGGATATTTCCTTTTCCACTGCCCTTCAGATTCCAGAATGAGTGGTTGGTCAGGCTGATAGGAGTAGGTTTGTCAGTCATACCTGAGTATTTCAGAATCAGCTCATTATGGTGGGTCAGCAGGTAAGTAACCTGCAGTGTCAGATTACCGGGAAATCCCTGTTCGTCATCAGGTGATGTACGGTAGAAAGTAACTCCGGAACCTTCTGCAGTTTCAACGATTTCGGAATTCCATACCATACGGTTGTATCCCATGAAACCACCATGCAGGGTATTAGCACCATTGTCATTTTTATCCAGATTGTAGGTTTTTCCTTCAAGGGTAAACTGTGCGTTACCGATACGGTTACAGAAGCGTCCTACACAAACGCCAAAATAGCAGTCGTGGCGCTGCATATACCCTTCAATCGTGGGAAAACCAAGGGTAATATCATCGCGATGCCCCTTGCTGTCTGGAATCATTACTGAAGTTACTGTTGCACCGTAATCAGTACAAGAGAAACACATAGCACCGTTATCTACGGTGTATAAAGAAAGGGCTGTTCCATCGGAAAGAACACCAAAAGACTGTTTCTTGATAGTCATAACACATTTTCCTTTCGTACATTAATTTGCAATTAGTATACACCCAATTTTAAGAAATTTGAGCATAATTATACGAATATTGTGCGATAATTACCGAAAATCAGTCAATTTCGTCTTCTATTCCCCATTCTGCAAGTTTACGATGGAGCGTTTTACGGCCAATCTGAAGAACTTCGGCGGTCTTAGACTTATTACCGTTATATCGGGCCAGGTTCTGCAGTATTACAATCTTCTCTGATTCTTCCAAAGAAATACCTGCAGGAATGTGGATTGATTCATCCACTGATGCCTGACGTATGGTAGGAGGCAGATCATCAAGAGTAATTTTATTTCCCTGACACATGACCACCGCACTTTCCATAAAATTACGAAGCTGCCTGATGTTGCCGGGCCAGTTGTAATTGTACAGGGCTGATCTTGCCCGGTTATCAATATCATCAATCTGCTTTCCGTTTTCTTCGGCAAATTCCCGGACAAAAGCCTGAATCATCAGGGGAATATCATCCTTACGTTCCCGTAACGGCGGAATATGAATATGAACAACATTTAACCGGTAAAAAAGGTCTTCGCGGAATCTTCCCTCTTCAACCTCTTTTTCCAGATTCTTATTTGTTGCTGCTACAACACGTACATCCACCGAAAGAGTATTTTCACCTCCAACTCTTTCAAACTGTCGTTCCTGAAGAACCCGTAGAATTTTAATCTGTACGGTCTGATTTATTTCCCCAATTTCATCAAGAAAAATAGTCCCTTTGTCAGCCAGCTCAAACCGCCCTTTCTTTTGGGCAATTGCACCCGTAAATGCACCTTTTTCATGGCCGAATAATTCACTTTCCAGCAATGATTCAGAAAGGGCTGCGCAATTGACTTTTATAAGCGAATTATCATGGCGGGAAGAAAGCTTATGAATGGCGTTGGCAATCAACTCCTTACCGACACCGCTCTCCCCGGTTATAAGCACATTCGCTTTGGAATCAGCTACACGCCGAACCATGTCGAAAATTTTCTGCATTTCAGCACTCTTTCCGATAATCGATTCAAATGTCGTTTTACTTTCCAAATCGCTCTGCAGTGCTTTATTCCTGATTTCAAGTTCACGATTTTTCAATGCCCGCCGTACAATTGCGGATAATTCATCAAGATTCGGTGGTTTGGTAAGAAAATCGTATGCTCCTGAGCGCATTGCATCCACTGCAGAATCGATACTTCCATGTCCAGTCAGGACAATGACTGGAACTCCAGGGTTTTCGGAAGTGATTTTTGCAAGAACCTGTTCACCGGTAACTTCCGGCATTCGAAGGTCTGTGATAACGAGATCAATGTCGCCTTTGGAAAAGCGTTCAAGGCCTACCCGGCCATTTTCTGCCAGCACTACGTTGATGGAATCGTCAAATTCCATGGTAAGGGCAGCAGCTAGACCTTCCCGGATATTTTTTTCATCATCAATAATGAGAATAGTTGACTGCAGCATAGTTGTTAACCCTTATATTCCAGCGATCTGAGTTCTTTTTGTGGAACCGGCAATGAAATAGTAAACACAGACCCTTCACCAGGGAAAGACTTAACATCGATATCCCCACCCAGCTCTTTGATTATTTTATAAACCATGGTTAATCCTAAACCTGTGCCGTTTGCCTTTGTCGTATAGTACGGTTCAAAAATTCTGCTTACGGTATCAGAATCCATTCCACAGCCTGTGTCAGCTACAGCAACCAGCAGCCGGTCATTCTTCAATTTGCTTGATATCAGGAGTTTACCGTCTTCAGGAGTGGCTGCAATCGCATTTTGGGCAAGATTGATGAGAACCTGCTTGAAAAGCTTTGTATCAAGATATACATGCGGCGGGTTATGCACAAGATTCTTCTCAAGACTTATTTTCTTGTTGTCAAGTTCTGGCTTTATAAAATCGCAGAATCTTTCCAGAAGCTCTGAAACATCAACTAATTCAAGTGAGGCTTGAATCGGACGGACAGCAAACAGGAAATCAACGATAATCTGATTCAACCGGTCAATTTCTTCAGTTACGATTGTCAGGTAATTTTCAACATATTTTTCTTCTGGCAGCTGACCATCACCATTCCGGGCTTTTTTCAGTGCCTTTTGAATCAGTTGGATATGAATACTTATGGAACCCAGAGGATTTTTTATTTCGTGGGCTACACTTGCAGCAAGACTCGTTAACGAAGCCAGCGATTCCATCCGTCTGAGCTTTACTTCCTGACTGCGGGATTCTGTTATGTCATCAATTCTGATTATGAATCCTGCCATTTTTTTTCTCTGAACATAAGGCTGAACCGTCATAGTTATGATTCGTGCGGCACCTCCCTGAGTAGAAAGAGTAAATTCTTCTGTCAAAAGCGGCTTACTGTGAAGACTGCATTCTTTCAGGAATCCGGAAATTTCAAGATCGTCAATAAAGGTCCAGACTGGTTCTTGAGAATCACCCCGATAAAAATCAGTGGGACGCGAAACAAAGGGTAAAAAACGTTCAGCTGCTTTATTAACCTTAAGGATGGACCATTCTGCATCACATATGATCAAGCCGGAATTCAGAGAGTCAGTAACTGCAAGAAGCGTTTCATTTTCAGCAGCAATATCCATGGTAAGTTGTTCCAGCTGCTCCCGAGGCATTCTGGAAAGACGGGATAAGGCTTTTTTAGCAAATCCTTTCATAAAGAACCTCCAGCGCCTGAGCTGGTTTCTGGTTATAAATCGTAATGTCTTCGTATGAAGAACGGATTGCAGAAACCAGTCGTGATACTTTTTCTGTGTTACTGGCAAGAAGTATCTGATCAGCAGTCTGATTGCCGGTTGTTTGAAAACGTAACCAACGGCCCGCTTCATGAAGCATTTCCCGATAAAAGACGGTTAATATAAGTCTGGGCTCAAAGTTACCCATTTCTTTTAAAATCACATTTGTATCAGGATGCATTCCCTGAAGAATGTGATTCAAATAATCCGTTGCTGCCTTTTGAATGACAGAAGAAGGCACCGGCAGATACTCAGAAAGGAAATCTTCTACACTTTCCTTTTGAGCAAAATCAGGATGGTGAAAAACCCGTTGAATTACTTCCTGTTGCTGACCTCTTGTCCGCTCTTGAAAATAGTAGGTGCGGACCCGGGATAAAATG
>JAZLJW010000288.1:0-7336 GCA_045597345.1 Treponemataceae bacterium | reverse complement strand
GGCAACAAGTGCACCGGAAAGGGCAACAAGACCGTTGGAAATCATGTGTCCCAGCATTTTAAGGTTATCGGTGTTGATACCCATGGCAGTAGCCATACGCTGGTTGGCACCGGTCGCGCGGATGGCAGATCCCAGTTCCGTACCGAAGAACCAGTACAGCAGGGCAATGAGGATTACGGCAAAGATGGATCCCACAAAGAGCGAAGCTACCGTTGATGTCATGTGCATGTTCTTCATGCAGAATGACATGATGGTCTTAACGCCGATAAGGGGAGTATTGGCACGGCCCATAATGCGGATATTGATGGAATACAGCGCAATCTGGGTCAGAATAGACGACAGCAGAATGTTGATTCTTAATTTGGTGTGCAGAAGACCGGTGCAAAGGCCGCAGAGCATACCTGAAATAAAGACAACAATAAGAGAAACAAGCGGATCAACGCCTGCAACAATCATAACGGCCGTTACGGCACCACCGGTAGCAAAACTGCCATCAACAGTAAGGTCAGCCATATCAAGAATTCTGAAAGTAAGGTAGAGACCCAGTGTCATGATGCCCCAGAGAACACCCTGAGAAACTGCGCCTTCAATAGCTAATAAGATTCCCATAATGAGGGATAGTATACAGCGAATCAGCAAAAGAATGAAGTATTTATAAAGATATTTAGTATTGATAAAAGGGAAGTTAGTTTTTTCTCTGTCACACCTGTTAACTGGAGAAGGAAAGTAAAGTGTGCCATTTTACGCGTTGTACTCTCACTCAGTCAGCTTCTGTTGATATGTGGTGTGACAGAAGTGCCAAAAAATCCACAAATTTTGATAGAAACAGGAAGAAACGTCACACTCTCGCTGCCAATAGCTGGATTTGAATGTGATAACCTGTCATTTTTGGGATGGGCATCAACCACTCCAGTAGAAAAAAGGGAACTGAAAAGCACATTCGGGCTGCCGCCCGTCACAGCTAAAAAAAATCCGCCATGGACGGCGGATACATTAATCAGTGCAAAGCTGGGTGATTTTGGCCAAGAGCACGATTAAGGCTGGAGATTTGGGGTTAGAACAAGGAAGCAACGCGGTTGAGAGCGGAAGCGGGCTGCCGCCCGTCATGACTAATAAAAAATCCGCCATGGACGGCGGATAATACGTATGCGAGTTTTGTGAAACAAAACTCGGTAAGGTCAACTGGAAGGGATTCCAGTTGACCGACGACTTAAAGGTCAGATGGGATAGCAATTCCCAACTTAGCAGCAGTCTCTGCATTGTACTCGAAGGTACATTTTTCCAGGTATTCGATAGGCATTTCAGCTGGTTTTGCTTCACCTTTCAGGATACGAACGGCCATGGCTGCAGTCTGTTTACCCAGTTCGTAGTAGTCTACACCGTAGGTAGCAAAACCACCGGCCTGACACATACCGCTTTCACCACAGATGGTAGGAATGCCGTTTTCGTTGGCTACCTGAGCAACGGTTGCCATACCGGCTGCAATCATGTTGTCGGTTGGAGCATAGATGGCATCAACTTTACCAACCAGGCCCTGAACTACCTGCTGGATTTCGTTGCTGTTTGATACGGTTGCATCAATGTATTTAAGGCCCTGAGCATCACATTCAGCTTTTGCCAGGTTAATCTGGAAAATTGAGTTCTGTTCGCTTGAGCAGTACAGCATGGCTACGGTTTTAGCTGATGGAATCAGTTTTTTCAGCAGCTGGATCTGAGCAGCACATGGGGTAAGGTCAGAAGTACCGGTTACGTTGGTTCCCGGCAGAGTGTTTGATTTTACCAGGTTAGCTGATTCTGGGTCAGTTACTGAAGAAATCAGAACAGGGATATTGCTGGTCAGGTTGGCAACAGCCTGGGCAGCAGGGGTAGCAATGGCGAAAATCAGGTCTGAACGGTTGTTGATCAGTTTCTGAGCGATGGTTACACAGTTGGCCTGTTCACCCTGTGCATTGTCGTAACTGATTACGATATTCTGGCCGTCTACGTATCCGGCTTCTGCCAGACCGTCTACAAAGCCTTTGTAGTTGGCATCCAGTGCGCTGTGTTCAACCAGCTGGATTACACCGATTTTGATTTTTCCGTCGTCTTTTTTTCCGCCTGCGAATACTGATCCGCAGAGTACGGTAAGAGCAGCAAGCACCGCAAGTGTTTTTTTCATAGCAGTCTCCAAATTATGAGTATCTTTCTCCATTCCTGCATCTTCCGGCAGGAACAGAATAAGTATAGGGGATAACCTGACTGCTGTCTATAATAATACTGTAGTTTCTGCAGTATTATTAAACACCGTACTGCCGCCCTACCCTTACAGCTGGATCCAGTAGCGTTCCATCATGCTCTGCTCGTCTTCTTCCCAGACTTCGTTTTCCTTTACGCCGCCGTTGTTCATGATGCTTTTCCGGCTGCCTTCGTTGTCCTTGCGGCACACCATGAGAACCCGGTCTATGCCAAGACTGCGGCATACTTCAAGTCCCTGACGGATCATTTCGGTAGCGAATCCCTTACGCCGTTCTGAGGGGCGGATACCGTCTCCGATATGGCCGCCGGTTGCCAGAAGGCCTTCGTTCAGGTAGTGGCGGATGTTGATGGCACCTACAAAGATGTTCCGGTCAACGTCCAGGGCAAAGAGGGTTGTAGAAGGGACATGGCCTTCTTCGCCCGGTTTGTGGTCCAGGTGTTCTACGTAATAGTCGAAGTTGTGATAATCGTTTTTGAATATGGCAGAAGGCGAAGTGTGCCCTTCGGCAGCAATCCATTCTGCCATCATGTCTTCAAGCTGCGGTTTATAGGATTCTGTCAGCGGGACTAATTTCAGGTTCATCTTTGTATCCTCAATTAAAAGCGTTACCGTATACTATCACAGGCCCGATCCGCCGTCACTAAAGCGGTGCTTTACGAAGCCAGTTCTGCCTGCTTTTTCCTGCTGAAGCTTTTCAGAATCAGGTCATATGACGTATCAAGCATCTGGCGGACCAGTTCATCGGGAACCTGCCCGTCGCAGAGGATGCTGTTCCAGTGCTGGTGATTCATGTAGTAGCCGGGAAGAATGTCGTCATGCAGGGCGCGGAGCATTTCACCTTCTTCCGGCGGCAGCTTCAGGGTCAGGTATACGGGGGTCTGATTTTCGCCGTAGCAGACAGCGGCTACCAGTTTGTTTCCCAGAAGGTAGCGGTCCCAGTTCCAGTCTGCCTGGTAGTCTTTTGTGATGGATGCTTTCTGCATCATGTAGTCGTCAATCCAAGGGTAATTCATGCCAGTTCCTTTTGGGTTGCATAACGGATTTTTGTCATACGGGTATGATAGCACAAAAAAAGCTGACGTCATGGGAAAGGAAATTGGCTGGCTATTTCCGGCTTAAAAACGCAAAGGTGGAATTATATCCGTAGGGATTCCGGCTGGAATTTGAGAAGGTATCGGAATTTCCGGCTGAAAAGGCGTTTTTGTGTCAATAATCCGTACGATGTCAGAGGACTTCAGACTAACAGAACAGGCATGTCTGTCACTGATCTGCTTTTTTCCGGCTTTTGAAGAAAAAACTGCGAAAAACGCGGAGCGCCGGCGTTGAAAACGTGATTTTTCATAGTTCGTGTACGGATTTTCAGCACACTTGCCCGAAAAAAGCCGGAAAGAGCACCAAAGTGACGCAAAGCCACCAGAAAGCCATACACTGTGCCGGGACTGATGCGTTAGCGCTGTGCAGGGCGTGGAGCGGCGGAGCCGCGAACACGTTCCGGAGCAACGCGGAGGAATGAGCGGATAGCGAACCCGGAACATAGCGACCCCGTCAGGGGGAACGCCCTCGCCAGCAGAAATCCTCTTGACACCCCCCAGGGGTGGGGTTATATTCATAACTATGAAAGCAGACAAAGAGACCATTACCCGGCTGGTAAAGACAGCGCGGGGACAGCTTGACGGGATTCTCAAGATGATTGAAGAAGACCGGTATTGCATTGATATTTCAAATCAGCTGATGGCGACGGATGCCATTCTGAGAAAAGCCAACACACAGGTACTGCAGGCACACGTCAGTGGTTGTGTCCGTGATGCCGTGGACTGCTGCTGTGACAGCGAAAAAGACACAAAAATTGCAGAAATAAACGCTATTCTGGAGAAGCTGGGAAAATGAAAAAACTGACGCTTACCGTTACGGGTATGACCTGCGCCGCCTGTTCCAGCACCGTTGAACGGGTAACCCGGAAAATTGCAGGGCTTGATGCGGTTTCCGTAAATCTTCTGGCCAATAAACTGCAGGCAGAATACGATGAATCTGTGTTTGAAACGGAATCGGCTGCCGTTGCTGCTATTACGGAGGCGGTCGAAAAGGCTGGATATGGGATTCTGAATAATAGCGATGTCGCCACGGATAACGGAGGAACCACAGGTCAGGCTTGTACCGCCGGGTCTTGCGGCACAGAAAGTTCTGGCGGGAACGGCGATATTGCAGACGAGCAGACCAAGGCGCTGAAAAAGCGGTTCATCTGGAGCGTCATCTTTCTGGTACCTCTTATGTATCTTTCCATGTTCAATGCATCGGTTCCCAGTATGGCATCGGCATTCTTGCAGCTGTTGTGCCTGATTCCCATTGTGTGGGTGAACCGGGTGATTTTTGAAAGCGGTTTCAAAAGCCTTAAGGCGCTGCACCCCAACATGAACGCCCTGGTAGCCCTGGGTGCCACTGCCAGTATCCTGTACAGTCTGGTAACGTTTGTCCTTACCCTGATAAAACTGGAGCAGGCATATCTTGATCCATCACTGATGACCCATATGGCAGCAGGCCACACCATGGCAGAAATGGCCCACACTGCGTCGGGTGCCCATCACGGCATGAACATGACCGGCATTTTCGGAAGTACCTACTATTTTGAAGGCGCCGGCACTATTCTGACGATTATTACCCTGGGAAAATGGTTTGAGTCTCTGGGAAAAAAGAAGACCGGATCTGCCATAGCCCGGCTGGTTTCCATGACGCCCCGCACTGCCGTGGTTTTGCGTCCTGCAGCAGACGGAAGCGGAAACGGTAGCGGCACCGGCCGTGAAATAGAAGTTGAAATTGATGCAGCCAACGTTGGTCTGGGAGAAACCGTCGTGGTAAAACCGGGCACCAGCGTTCCCGTTGACGGGACAGTGCTGCGGGGACAGAGTTCCGTAAACGAAGCAAGCCTGACCGGTGAAAGTCTGCCGGTGGAAAAGACTGCAGGAGACACGGTAAAGGCTGCAACCTTGAACCAGAACGGCGTGCTCTATGTTCGGGCCGATGCGGTTGGAAAAGACACCAGTTTTGCCCGGATTATTGCCCTGGTAGAAGAAGCTGCCAGCGGTAAAGCGCCTGTTGCCCGCATTGCTGATACGGTGGCCCTGTACTTTGTTCCGGCCGTTATCGGTATTGCCCTGATTACCTTTGCCGGATGGCTCATTGCAGGTAGCGGCGTGACCTTTGCCCTGACCTGTGCCGTAGCCGTTCTGGTAGTAAGCTGTCCCTGTGCCCTGGGGCTTGCAACTCCGCTGGCCATTATGGTGGGTACCGGGAAAGGCGCTGAAAACGGCATTCTGGTGCGGAACGGTGAAGCACTGGAACTGTTGAGCCGCATTGATACGGTTGTTCTGGACAAAACGGGTACTGTTACGGAAGGAAAGCCGAAGGTTACTGATGTACTGACTGTGGGAGATGAGGAGACTCAGAAAGATCTTCTTGATACGGCATATGCCCTGGAAAAGGAGAGCAGTCATCCGCTGGCTGCCGCTGTGGTAGAATATGTGGAGGCTGGCGGTTCGGGGACTACTGGCGGTACGATAGCGGCTGGCGGTGCCGGGGTCATTACGAATTTTGAAACACTTGGCGGAAAAGGCGTTCAGGCTGATATTGATGGCGTCCACTGTTATGGCGGAAACCAGGTATTCATAGAAAGTGTCCTGTCACAGGGAGAAACGACTACCGGTTCGGATCCGGACGCCGGCAGACTTTTTGCCCGGGCTGTAGAACTGACAGGTCTTGGCCGCACTCCTCTGTTTTTTGCCCGTGATGGCCGCCTTCTGGGTGCAATTTTTGTAGCTGACCCTATCCGGGCCACCAGTGCAGATGCCATTGCGGCCATGCAGAAACAAGGCAAAAAGGTGGTACTCTTAACCGGTGACAACGAAGTAACAGCCCGGGCCGTTGCAGCTCAGGCCGGCATTACTGACGTAATTGCAGGAGTGCTTCCTGACGGTAAAGAAGCTGCTGTCAGGCAGCTGCAGGAAGCGTGCCATACCGTTGCCATGGTAGGTGACGGCATTAACGACAGTCCGGCTTTAACCCGGGCTGATGTGGGCATTGCCATTGGTGCGGGTACTGATACGGCCATTGAAAGTGCCGGCGTTATTCTGGTGCGTAATGACCTGCAGGATGCTGCCGACGCACTCCGGCTGGGAAAAGCAGTGCTCCGGAATATCAAGCAGAATCTGTTCTGGGCGTTCTTTTATAATGTGCTGTGTATCCCTCTGGCAGCTGGACTGTTCTTTACCGCTGCCGGCATCCAGATGAACCCCATGTTCGCTTCTGCCGCCATGGGGTTAAGTAGCCTGTTTGTTGTAAGTAATGCACTGCGGCTGAATCTGTTCAAAGCAGCCAGCAGAAAAACCAACGATACGCCGGCGTCCATGCCGGCAGAAACTTCACAAACATACAGTAAGGAGAACGACGGTTCTCTGACTTCCCTGTCAGAGAACCTTACGGGGGTTTGCGATGCAAACCCCAACGATACGCCGGCGTCCATGCCGGCAGAAAACTCACCAATCGTCACAAAGGAGATGACTATGAAAACTGTAGAACTTTCGATTGAGGGCATGATGTGCATGCACTGCGTAGGACACGTAACAAAAGCACTGAATGCCATTGAAGGCGTTACTGCCGAAGTAAGCCTTGAAAACAAAAACGCCGTATGCCAGGTAGCAGACGGCGTTTCCAACGACACTCTGACCGCTGCCGTCGTTGACGCCGGTTATCAGGTGGTTGCCGTTAAGTAACCACTGAAAGGCGAAATCTGTCAGAACAGATTTACCGGCGGGATGGGTACTGAAAAAAAATTGGTGAAGCCCGGTATTATAGTTTCCTTGCCGGGCTTCAACAATTTTTGCATTTACTGTCATGCATCCCGCCCTGTACCTTTTTCTCAATTCTATGATTACCGATACCGGTTCAGTGGCAATGTACTAAGAATTCTGTTAGCGTCCGGCGAATTTAACCATTACGAGTCGGGAGAAAATCGCCAATTCTAGTCAGACGAAAATGACCAAAAATCCCATCTCACAATTCAAATTTTATTCGATTTCCTGAATGCTGTCAGTAACAGTTTGCACTTTT
>JAZLJW010000287.1:0-21076 GCA_045597345.1 Treponemataceae bacterium | reverse complement strand
AGGTCAACTGTGTGCTGGTTCCGTCTGCATACAGGGTTGTTGTTACCGTATTGCCTTTTTCCCGGTTATATGTAGTTATATTTCCGTTGAAGTCAGTTTTTGCCTTAAGAATTCCTTCCGCGTCGTATTCATATTTCTGTGTACTGCCAAGCCGGTTTTCTTCGCTGACCATGCGGCCATAGGCATCTTTCTCATAGGTATATCCATTACCGGCACCATCAGTAAATACAACAGTTCGTCCGCGGTCTGTATAGCTGTAGCGTTCCGTAACGGTTCCTGCTGTCTTTACGCATACGACACGGTCTGCATCATCATATTCATATTCCCTGTTGATTCCCGGTCTGCCATTTTCCTTTACAAGACGGCCGGCCTTGTCATATGTTCCCTGCCAGATAATCCCCATGGCATCGCTTTGCAGAATGCAGTTTCCCAAGTAATCGTATTCATACCGGATAAAGCTGCCGTCAGGTCTGGTTACCTTTGCCAGCTGTCCAAGCCCAGTGTATTCATATCTTGTTGCATAACCATAGGCATCAGTGGAAGCTGTCAGCTGACCACGTGCGTCATACGTATAGGTTCTGCTGTCATCAAGGCCGTCGGTAATGGAAACGGTTTCACCGAATGCGTTCAGCTGTCTGGTTGTCCGGTACAGGTTTCCTGCTTTTGATGTGATGGTTCTGCCGTCAGTACTGTATTCATGGATAACATAGGTTTCAGCTGTTGCAGTATCATTTTCCATACCGGTCAGTTCCCTGATTACCCTGTTCTGGTTGTCATATTCATACCAGATGGTTTTACCTTCTGAACTTACAGAAGAAACAAGACCCCGGTAATTGTAGGTATACCAGGTAACTTCTCCGTACCGGTTCGTCATGTTTTTTACTGAACCGTCATCATAATATTCAGCAGTTACATAATCCTGACTGTCAGTCTCCCTGCTTCTGGCAATTAATCCCTGTTCATTATAGCCATATTCATAGGTACCACCATGAGCAGACTGTTCTGACAGCAGACGGCCTCCATTGGAAAAGGTGCGCAGACTCATATCATTCAAGGCATCGGTTACGGATACAGCATTTCCCCATGGGTCATAAGCTGTTGTTATAGTCCGCTTCAATGGGTCTGTAAGGTATACGGTTGCCGTATTATTTCCACCGGTAACCTTACGGCTGTTCAGTTCAATGAACTGCCCGTTTGCTGCTGCAATGGATTCAAGAGTTCCAAGATCAACACCTGCAAAATCAAACTCAATACCTGATACGGCAGATTTTGAAATGCCTTCAATGAAGTCACCGTCATAACGGTATGTCACAAAGACTTTCCTTTCTGAATCGTAAGACAGCTCAGCTTCAAGTCTTCCTTCCGGTGTATATCGCCGGCTTGCTGTCAGTATTCCATTTACATACTTGTTTACCGGCAGGTGGCGTCTGTCATAATCATAGGTAACTGTCCGTACTTCCCCGGTAATGGTATCAGTCTGTACAATTGATGCAAGATCCTTCCGGCCGTTCCAGGTATAGACTGTTTCAAGGCCATTTGCATTCAGTACGGTTGTGGTCTTTGCAGTATATGAATATGACTGCTGGAGATAACCGTCAATGAATATTTCCGTCAGACGGTTACGGCTGTCATACTGATATGCAGTACTGATGCCACCGGTAATCTGTTCAGTAAGGTTACCGAATGAATCATAGCTGTAAGCTGTTACGACAGGGACAGTTCCGTTAACGGTTTTCCTGATAACCTTTCCAGTGCCGTCATATTCAAAAAGGGCAGCTGTCTTTCCCTGAATACGGTATTCTGCAAGGTTTCCCGATGAGTCCCGGCGGTATTCGTAAACCACACCATCGCGGTCCTTATATACGGTAATGTTACCGAAGGGATCATACTCCCACTGTTCGGTGCTCCTGTCACTGTACGTCGCAAGGATTCTCTGGCCATACACGTCGTATGTATACCCGGTTGTATTCCCGTTAACGGTTATATCAGTAAGGTTCCTGTTGCCATCATATCTGCGGGCAGTTACCGTTCCGTCCGGTGATGTTTCCCGTATGGTCCGCCAGTGGGAATCGAACCAGTATTCCGTTCTGTTCCCGTCATGATCTGTATAAACGGTACGCTTATTCGTCCAGTCATACTCCAGATGTTCTGAAAATCCTTCTTCATTGGTGGTACTCATGGTAACATACGAACCGTCAGGCTGCTTATCGTGGGTAAGCACAATGGTACTGCCGTCTGATTTCCTTATGGTGGTCAGAATGCCATCCATGTTGTATTCGTATCTTGTAGTATCACCGTCTGTATCCGTAACTGCGGTCAGAAGTTTTCCGGTATAGGCATATTGGATTTTTTCTGAAGCATCCCGGGTGTTGGTTATGCTGCTGATATATCCGGATTCATTGTATCCGACTGCAAAAAACTCTCCCGTACCGGTCCTGATGGCGGTTACCCTGCCGTCTATGCTCCTTTCATATGATACCCGGTTACCGTACCGGTCAGTTTCCTGTACCAGGAATCCATCTTCACGGTACAGTTTTTCCGTTCCGTCCTTCCTTACGGCTGTCCATGTTCCATCTGCATTCTGGTATATTTTCAGGAATGCAGTATCTGATTTTGATACGGGGTAATATTCTTTTGAGCTGCCATTACCAGTAGAAAAAGAATGATTGCTTCCATTTTCATCAATAAGTACGAGTGTCCCCAGACCCTGTTCGTAGTAACAGGATGGAGTTCCGGGGAATCTTGTTTTGCCGTTAACTGCCGTAACTGCATCACACTGGCGTGCAAGAGATGTAAGTCTGTTCAGTTCTGCATTTGCCTTGTTGATGTCGGTCTTTATCCTGCTGTATGAATCAATCTGAAACGGAAGGTTTGAAAGAATCTTCTCATATTCATCTATCCGCTGCTTGATATCCAGATAATTAGCCATTGCTAATGCATAGTTACTATTGACTTCATCCTTCAGGTCAGAATAGGTATCTCCATATTTCAGATGATCACTGCAGGTAACCAGTGCACTTTCTGCTACATCAAGATATTGCCTGCATTTTTCAAGTCTCTGTTCAATTTCTGTATATGCCGAATCAACGGAACTGACATGATAGTCTGCAGTTATCCGGGTTTCAATCACTGATTTATATTCCTTCAATAACTGAAGGTATGCAGACTGGGTATTTACGCATCCCCATGCATTAGTATTGATTCCGATTATGAGCCGCTGGTCAAGGGTAGAATCCCAGGACAATCCGCAGCTACCGGTGATGGTATTCCTGATTCCGTAATTACGGGTTACATTGAGCTGCTCCAATCCCCAGCTGATTGAAGCATCGGTATCAGTCTGTACATATTCACCCAGGGCATACCGTACCGGGTCTGCCGTTTGTTCTGCACCATTTTGCTCCAGAAGATCCTGACTTGCACCTTGATTCTGTGTCTGTGTGGCACCTGCTTCACTAGCCGTGTTACCTGCGATGTTTTTCGAGTCTTCTAATTTTCCTTCATCCTTAGGAGTGAATGCACTGTCTGTAGAACCGGCCTCTGGAACATCGTCGATTATACCTGCAAGATCCGAATTTAATGCTGCATCATCATCAACAGTATCCTGAGCCTGCTGTTTAGCCGAATTAGAAGAACCGGAGCCTGATTCTAACGGTACCCATTCCGTACCGTCGTATATGTATCGCTCACCGCCAATGAGTTTCTCGTCTCCCGGTTTTGGTATTTCAGTATCTCCTTTCTCAGAGTCTTCCCCAGAATTGTCTTCTGATTTGTCTTCAGAATCCCCTTCAGTCTGCTCGGTTTTGCTGCCGCCTCCACCACCTGTACCGGCGTCATGCATGCCGAATACCGGAACTGTACATGCTGCTGCCAGCAGCAGTACCAGGATACATTTCCTTGTTACACTTTTTTTCATATATTCACTCCTTTAAAGCTTCCGCGGCAGCGGTCGCACATGGATGTGCGAAATCGCAGCTTGCGAAGCAAGATGCAGGTGATAAAAATACACGGATGTATTTTTATCACTCCTCCTTTAAAGCTTCCGCGGCAGCGGTCGCACATGGATGTGCGAAATCGCAGCTTGCGAAGCAAGATGTTTATCTGTTTACAGCTGCTTCAAGCAGCAGGAATTCGGCATCCCTATCTTCACTGGTGACAAGCTGTTCAAGGATTTTGAATGTCTCAGATGCCTTGGTTCTTTCACCCGACAGCAGATATCCTGTGGTAAGAATATAAACTACTGTTTTATTGTCCCGATTTGCCGGCAGACAGTTCTTAAGCAGGGTAACAGCTTTATCCGCACGACCCGATTCCAGTTCGACAGTAGCCTTGGCTAATACTGAATCCACTGTTTCTACCCGCAGATATACTGTCTGCTTTGCATCGTATATGCTGGCTGTTGTATGTATGTTGCTGTATCCGATTCCTCCGCCGGTTAACTGATGAGTTCCGGGTTTTACGGACAGATCAAAACGTCCTCCGATATCTGTAATACCCGAAGGAACATCATCGATAAAAATTTCATAGTTTCCTGCCGGCTGATTGTTGCAGTCATACACCATGCCGTGTATGGACATCTTTCCTGGACTACTGGCACAACCGGCAGTCAGAAGACTGAGCAGACAAATAAAAAGTAATACTTGGCGGTATTTCGTATTCATCAATCAACCTTCTCCGTACGTGTTTCAATTTTTCCATCTGCAAGACGGATATATATGGTTTTTACGGTGCCATGAATGGTTTCACCAATTTTTGTTGCTCCACGGGGCAAGGTACTTTCTTTTATTTCCGGAACCTTGGTTTCAACAGGCTTTATAACTGGGGGAACGGTCAGATCAAAAAGTTGAGACAGTTCTTTTAATGCTGTTTTATCTGTAGTAATGGGCTGTGTTTCATCCAGGGCAATTGCTGTAAGTGATACACTCAATAATCCGTTACCACTATTGATGAATGACGCATTGGTAAAAAACAGGTGTTTGTCTGTCAGTGCTGAAACAGCTGAAACGAACGGATCAATACTTTTCCCGGTAAGTGAAAAATCAAAGGAAACCGAACCGTTCCGATTAAGCTGGGCAGATTGCATTTCAATTCCGGAGATGGAATGAAGCGCTGAATCAATTTCTGCGTGAATGCGGGATACTGGTACTGATGCAGGATACAGAGAAATACCGTATTCATTTACAGATGCAGTAAAAAAAGGGGTGTTGTCAACATACGAAACAGCATCTATCTGTGCCGGCATTCCCAGAGTATTTATGGCAACCTGTGGCGTTATTTCTCCTGCAGAAAAAATCAATTCCTGATATATGCCGCAGTTATAGGTAACGGCAGTAAGAGAGCCTCTATTGTCCCGTAATTTACTGGCATGCTGACAGAGAAAGGATATACTGTCTGTCACGGCCGGTAGTTGCTGTGCTTCTTCTTCACTGATAACAGATACCTCACCAGCCCTATTTGCAGTTATTCTGCATAGTCCAAAGAGAACAATCATCGTACCGGCTACGAGGACAAGCGGCAGTACAAACAGTTTTTTCTTTCTGTTCTTAAAAACACGATACCGCTTATTGTCAACTGTAAGAACAAAAGCTATGTTCCTATTCCGGATTCTTTGCTCAGTAAGCCAAAGACTGTCTGCTACAACTGCAGTAATGGCATCGCCTTTCCTGATGTAGTCAAATTCCGTATCATCATCAAAACCCGGATGCAGAGACAAAAGAGTCTTCTGAACAAAATCCTTCAGCCCTTTTTTCCGGTGTGTACCGGTGACTGGAATTGAGTAGATATCACTGTTCTCGGAATTCAGGTAGAGTTTCATGCCGGTACTGCTATCTGCGTTTCCATGAAATTATGTCTGCAGCCGTTCCCTCTCCACCTTCCATGCCGTCTGCACCGTAACTGATGATTTCAAACGGGAGGTTGTTTTTTCCGGGTACATTGTAGACATATTCATTGCCCCATGGATCAAGCGGTATTTCCGTATCAAGATACGGACCGTTCCATAATGACGGTACCGGATACAGCACGGGTTTTTCCCACAATGCGTTCAATCCCTGTGCTTTACTGGGATACATTCCACACTCTGTGTAATAGGTTTCCAGTGCTTTCTTGAAGTTCTCAATATCACTTTTTGCCGCTGCAGTACGTGCCTGATCAAGATATTTCACCGTCG
Organism: Treponemataceae bacterium; assembly: GCA_045597345.1. Classification (GTDB taxonomy): domain Bacteria; phylum Spirochaetota; class Spirochaetia; order Treponematales; family Treponemataceae; genus Treponema_I. Next base: position 14,910 of record JAZLJW010000287.1, on the reverse strand, counting down.
AAACGCCAACCACTGCAGTCAGAATGAGAATAATGGCAAGACAGATAAGCGTTTCAAAAAAGGTAAATCCATCATCACGTTTTGTTTTCTTCTTCATTTTTTACTTCTCCTCCTATCGTGTGCTGAAGAAGGGTACCAGAATGGTCAGTACAAGAATCAGGATGTAAGCGCCTGCTATGACGGTTACTGCCGGTTCCATAATCCGTACCACAGTTTCCTGTGCCTTCTTCTGCTGTCTTTCGAAGTATTCAGCTATACGGTTGAAATACCTGACGGTTTCGCCGGTCTGTTCTGCTGCAAGAAGCCAGGTACGGACATACAGCTCATCTTTACGCTGATTTCTTCCAGTCATCACAGTGCTTTCATAAAAGCTTTTTCCGCTTCGTATGCCGTCAAGTATTGAAAGAATCATTCTCCCCGGCATGTCTACAAGGGTAAGTTCAAGCGCACGTTCAACACTGATTCCACTGCCGCAGAGAAATGAAAGGTTACGGTATAACTGATAATTGCTGCGGTTGCGGTTAATCAGGTACAGGCAGATAAGAACCATGGCAGAGATGCTTCCCAGAAGCCACGCTGCCGACCAGAAAATACCGCTCAGCACTGTACCTGAAGTAATTGAAGAAAGCTTCATCAGTACCGGCAAGGCTTTGACATACAGAAGGATGCTGCCGGCCAGTGCTGCCGTAACTGCTACGGCAGGATATGCAGAAACAGCAAGCAGGCTCTGGGTCAACCGGTCCTTTGTTTCCAATTCATGCCGTACATATTTCAGTGCCGGTATCAAGTCTCCGGTCTCTTCTGACAGGGAAATGAACTTTTCATATGGCTTGAGTTTCGGTATTGTCTGACATACTGCCTGAGTAAACGACTTCCCTTCCTGCATTAGTCCGCTGATTGATTCAATGTATTCAGCTGTCAGTGCATTGGTACGCAAGGAATCAAGAATTACGGGAATGGTCAGATTGCTCTCTGATAAATTCAGGAAAAGGTCAATAAAGAGTACCGGTGGCAGCTTCTTCACTTTCCGCCTCCCATTATCGCTATGTCAGCATCCAGTGTACGTTCCTTACCGTTTTCGGATGGTATCAGTTTCTGTGAAATAACCGCCCGGAGCACGGCCTCTATCAAATACTGGGGCACCCCCATATCCCTGAGCCGTAAAGGTGTTTCAGCAACAGTGTTGGTATGGAGGGTAGACAGTACCAGATGCCCGGTTAAAGCCATGCGTACTGCCAGTTCTGCTGTTTCAAGATCACGGATTTCACCGACCATAAGGATGTCAGGGTCATGCCGCAGAATGCGTTTCAACAGTTCTGCAAATGTCTGACCACGATTGTCATCCGTTGAAATCTGTGTAATCCCGGAAATCCGGTACTCTACAGGATCTTCTACCGTTATCAGGTTGCGGTCGGCTGTGTTCAGGCGGTTCAGCATGGTTGCAAGTGTCGTTGTCTTTCCGCTTCCTGTTGCGCCGGTGACCAGTACAAGACCATGAGGCAGCCGTTCGATTTCTTCCAGCTGCTGTATCTGTGATTCAGAAAATCCAAGCTTCCGGTAATCATCAGGGATTTCATATCCACCAAGAATACGGAGAACACAGGATTCACCTTCACATCCCGGGAGAATTGATACACGGATATCAAATTCCCTGTTTTTTCTGGTCCAGCTGAAACGACCGTCCATTGCCCGATGATGTTCCAGAATATTGAGGGAAGAAAGTAGCTTTATGCGGCTGATCAATGCAAGAGACTCTTCCCTTGTAACGGAAAACATTTCCTGCAGTAGGCCGTTTACCCGGTACCTTATTCTACCTTTGCCAGCTGTTATGCTTAAATGTATGTCACTTGCCCTGAGGTTTATGGCTTCCTGAAGAATACTGTTCAGAAGGTTCACAACAGGAAACGCAGCTGCAAGAACTTCCAGAGAATCTGTTGTTCCCTGTATGACTGTAACTTCATCCCAGAGTTTTTCGGTATGTTCCTGACCAAGATATCGGGAAAGACCAGTTTCAAACGAATCCTCAGAAATGATATCCCAACAGACAGTCATATCCGGTCCATAAAACTTTTCGAGACGTTTCCTGGTCATCTCTTCAACTTCTGTCGGACTGACAAGAACAACGATAGAATCGGTGAAAGAAGATGGATAAATACGGTTTCTTATGCAGTATTCTTTCTGGAGAATCTTAGTTTTCATCTAAAGACTCCCGTAATACGGCAGCTGCCCGTGACTGGTAGCTTTCAGATTTATCCGGATTCCATTTAACTACGTGGGGTACTAAATAGATGACCATGTCTGTCTGTTCACTATTCTTCTCTTTCCCCTTAAACAGAAATCCGAGAACCGGTATCTTTTTCAGGAAGGGAACTCCATTGTCCGTTTCATTTTTTTCAGTTTGAGTCAGACCGCTCAATACAACCGGTTCACCACTCCTTGCCCGCACTTTTGTTGTTATGCTTTTTTCTGATGTTGGAGGAGGATTCCCTGTTGAACGGGAAACATCGACGCCCTGTTTACTGACACTCGCCGTAACGGTCATGGTTACCATTTCATCACCACTGACCCATCCGGAAACATCAAGCTGCAGACCACTGATGATTTCTCTGGTTATACTTGAATACACGGATGTTCCGGATGCATCATTCGTTGTGGTATCCCGATAACGGTATGTATTGGTATTTTCAAAGGTAATTTTTTCACCACTCAGACCATACAGAGTAGTATCAGCAAAAATACTCGCACTGCTTGATTTCATTGCTGAATTAAGTTTCAGACTGAACAGTTCTCCGAACACAGACACTGCATCAAAACTTATGTTCAGCAGATTACCCAGTTCTCCGGTAAAAACCGTAGAATCCGAATTATTCAGGGGACGCATGGTTCCTGTGATACCCCAGTTAAGGTCGTCACTTTTCTGATACTGAATGATTAACAGGTCATAACGGATCAGGGGGTCAGGCTGATCAAGAACTGCAAGTTCCTTTAAGAACTGTTCCCGGCGTTCAGGTGTCCCCGAGAAAAACACCGTATCATTTTTCCCTGTTTTCTCAATATCTGATTTACTTACGGAAGGTGGCAGATGTTCTAACAGGCTGTCCGCTGAAATGTATTTCAGTGTAACTGTCTCATGTAACGACGGAATATCGATAGTCTGAATGAATGATTTCAATGCATCTGTCTGTTCAACGGGACCACTGATTAAAACCGTATGGGAACTGATAGCGTTCATTTTCAGGTTTTTGTTATCTGCATACTGATTTCGTATGAAGTTTATTGCTTCATCAGCTGTTTTATATTTTGTAGTAACAGTGATATCACAAAGAGTACGGTCAGATACGGAATCCTGAACGGCATTTTTTGTCGATGGGATAATATACCAGATATCCTTGTCAAAATAACACTTTGCATTCACCTGTTCTGCCAGAAGATTCAGTACTTCGGCAAGGTTTTTTCCTCTTGCCGAGGTCCGCAGAATTTCAGTGTTGCCGTCTGTAAACAGGGAATAGCCGGGCTGTATGTCTGAATACCGGCTGTTTTCCAGAAACAGCTGTTCTAAAACAGTTTCCAGAGGCGTTTTTCTGATATCAATGTCAAAAAGGGTTTCATCATTTTCGGATTTACCGGCATACCGAAGCTCCATGATGCTGTTATAGTCTGACTGCTTGAACGAAGGAGTTGAATATTTTGCTGATTCTGTTATCCGCTTAACAGATATTGTGTGACGCCTGTCTTGAATTTCGGAAACAGCATAGTCAGCATAGGAGCTAAGCACTGATTCTACTGCTTCTGCAACGGTAACACTTTTTAAGTGAGTAGATATTTTTTGGGCTGGAAGTACATCAAAACTGATTTGGGTACCGGTTATTTCATTCAGCTTGTTGAAGAGTACCATTGGAGTAACATCAAAGCAGTCAACGTTCCAGAAATTGTCGTCTGTTTTTTCTATTTTGATTTTACTGACTGTCCACAGCGTATCTGACTTATTTACGTACAGTCGGTTGGCTGACAGAAATGCATCAAAGACTTTTAAAAATTCATCATTTACAGCAGCTTTATCAGATGATCCACTCTTTTAATACTGGAAATTGCCAGTACCTGTTACTGTTTCGTCACAGATTATAGACTGCCCGTTCTGTACTGACAGAATGTACACAATATCAGTAATGTTCTGGTTTACAAATTCATAGGAATTCTGTGCAAATAACGGGATACAATAGAGAACGGCACAAAGACAGAGAAGATATTTGAAGAAAGGCAAAGAAGTACATTTAAACATTTTTAACTACCGTAAATACTATTTTAAGGATTTACAATACGGAATATCTATCATGCTGATAGATGAAATTTTGCAGTGATAGTTCTTACTACCGTTGACGCTGCAGTTATCTACTAAGATATGAAAACCATGTGTAATAAAAAGTACAATGCCGTATTTCTTACTGACAGTAAGGATTACGACGTTTTTGGAACACCGCTTTCTGTGATAAACGGCCTTAACAGCCTGTATGAAAGTACCGTAAGTACCAGTTACGGATACCTTGGGAAACCATATGACGTCACCACGAAACTGTATAACTACGGTTATCGTGATTACTCCAGCAGGGTTGGGAGGTTTACTACAGTTGATCCGGTTAGAGATGGGGCAAACTGGTATGCGTATGTTAATGATGACCCGGTTAACTATGTGGATTTGTGGGGGCTGTGTCAAAGTGGAACTGACAAAAAGCAAATATTAGGCGAAGGTATGGGAGAAGCATTTCCCACATCAAGTACAAAAAATGATACAAGCATAGTTACTGAACTGAATGATGGAGCATTTGGAATTTATAGTACAACTTCAAAAACCGCAGCTGTGATTGAGTATTCAACAAAAACAAATACTAATGGCGCTTATATTGGCGAAATGAAATTATATCCCATTGAAAATAATTCTGCCTACATCGAACCAACTACAACTCCAATTTTATCAGTGCCAGTAGTTAGTGGTGTATGGAAAAAAGACGAAAATGGGGCAACAACAGCAATTGCAGATAGAACGCAAAAAGGTATTTACCTTGATGTTCCTACTGAAAGCACTTCAGTTTCCAGTAATCCGATATTACAAAATGGTTCCCATGGAGATTATTACTACAGATTACCAGAAACAGGTGGACAGGCAATTCACGGAGCTAACCCCGAGACAACAACAAAAACTGCATGGACAGAGAGTTGCACTGCTATCAGTGGTAAAACTCCCACCGAGACTCAAATAAATACAGCATTAGTAGATGAAAAAATTGCTGGAGGGAATGTAATTGTTATCGTTAAATAAAAAATTTGTTAGTTGTATCGGGATTATTGCAGCTATAAGTTTTCATATGCAAACTCTTACTGCACTTCAGATTGGGGATGGTACAGCTATTAACAGATATACTCCAGTTGTAGTACAGGGGGATGTAGACCAACTTATTTGTGGAACCTATAACACTATCATTATAAAAAAGGATGGTACTGCATGGGTCACCGGGAGCAATGAGAATCATCAGATTCCTGGTTGTACTGAAGCAGAAATACATTCTTTCATTAAGATTGCTGACGATGTAATAGATGCTGCTATAGGTTGGTCTACATTGCTCATTCTAAAAAGTGATGGTTCTTTGTATTGGGCAGGGGAAATGATTGAAAGTTATGACACACAACGATTCACAAATGGAAACGTTGTATATAGAGGTATTAGCAAACAGTCAGATTCATGGGAATTGCTTGATACTAATGTTGCTAAACTGTACAGAGGATCTGGGAGTGCTGATTTTTTGTACATAAAATCAGATGATTCCTTATGGGGAATAGGTGAAAACTTTGATTGTAAATTGGGTACTGGTTCTAAAGAACCGGTTACAAAGCCTAGACATATTATGAATAATGTTAAATCGGTCTCTATTACAATTAGATATTCTATGGTCATAACTAATGATAATTGTCTCTACATTGCAGGTTCGTGTTTATTTACCGGGGATTCTGTAAAATATCAAACCTTTACAAAAGTTGCAGGAGACGTCATTGCTGCTTCCACTGGATATATTTTAAAAACCGATCACAGTGTCTGGAAATTTGGTCTTCCTGCTCCTGAATCAGAAGCACTAACCAAAATAATGGACAATGTTGTTGCAATTTCTTCATCCTATGAATGTGGGTATTTCTTAACACAGGACTCAAAAATGTTTGTCATGGGTGGAGATACTTATAACTATTTCGGCATGCTTGGATTAGGAAAGAAAAACCGCGTAGATACCCCGGTGTTATTGTTAGATGGAGTTTCGTCCTTTTGTGCGGGGTCCTACCATGGTGGAGCAATACTTAAAGATGGCACATTAGTGATGATGGGAATGAATAGAGTGGAAGGACTTTATTAAAACAAATACTTAGTGAGTAAAATGAACACAAAGAATTTTCCCCCGTCAAAACTGGTACGCATATGTGCAGAACAATCCGGTTAATTTCAGGGATTTGTTCGGGTTATCGGCTGGTGATGTACAAATATCTTATCAGGTTCCATGTAATTCAAATGATTACCATTGTGATATTAAGGCTTGGAATAAAGCAATTGATAACCTGCAAGACCCCAGACCGAGCGATAAATCAGTATGGGATGGAAATTCACTAACGGTTTCCGATATAGCAAAAAAATACCCTCGATATGATAATCCGTTATCAAATACAGCAGGATTTGCCTGGTACGATGGAGATGCTGATGGAAATCCAGAGCATATGGAGTACTATGATAATTCAAATGAGAATCCAAATACTTACATACAGTATTATACAGATGGAATTAAAGAAATTAAGGAAATAGAAAGAGATATAGATGATCCGCGAAATTCAAAATGGACATATACGCCATTAGAGTGGGGATATTGATATGAAAAAGCTGCTTATGTTTATTATTCTGCTGACTATTCCTTATCTGTTATTTTCCGAAAACATAACAATTTATGGGGAGGACGGGTTAGAAAAAACGATTTCTGTTGATTCTACAATAACTGAATTAAAGCTCTCGAAAACTGTTCACCAGATAATTCATATCAGTGGATTAGAAAATCTTGCTGAATTAAAAAAAATTGAGATCGCTTTCTCAGATATCTCTCTCATTGACTCGGCAACTTGGAAATCAATGCAGCAAATTGAAGAAATAGAAATAAATTACTGTACTAGTAATAATTTGTCATTTATCCAGTACCTGCCCAACCTGACAATTTTTTCATTAGTTGAGACAAATGAAATACAAGACGGCTGCTATCTTAATCTGCAAAACAACATCAAATTGGAAAAGCTTGTTTTACATGGCTTCTACAATGAGGATTATCCAGTTATCGATTTTGTACCAGAAAGTTTGCGCTCAATTGATATTCGTGGAAGTTCCTTTACACAAAATACAGAGGATCAATTCTTAACAACAGTGTCAGAAAACCAGATTGAGTTGATAGTTAACAAACGACAGTATCAGTATTTTCAGACAGATAAGAAATATGACGGAATTATTTTGACAAATAATTAACCCTGTAAAATTTGGTGGCTACCCCTATATTGTTCATGTATTCTGCCCCCGTGATACAATCATAGCTGATGAGTACAAAGAATTTTCCACCCCAAACCTGGATATGGATAGCGTCAAGATTTGTTCGCAATTTCACTGAAAAAAGTCATGCAAATCTTGACGTTATCGGTCAATTCTATTTATTGAATACCTACATAGTAAAAATAAGTAAGTTTAAAGTTTTCAATAATATGAATAGTAATTTTTCCATGTATACTGCATGCTTTGAATCACGGGAGTTCGCAGAATACGCCTGTTATTTCTACCAGGATAGAAACAAGTAATACTTTAATAAAATCTCTAAAAGGGCTGTCCAGAAAGTTCTGTCATGCTGAACGTGTTTCAGCATCTGCACTATAAGCTGTGTAGAGATTCCGAAACAAGTTCGGAATGACACTATGAACTATATCTTGGGCAGCCTTTTTTTTATGTTTCTGCTAATGCTGCAGAAACGTCTTTTAATGAGAAGGATGTATCCCCCCGCTGGGCAGCAATCAAAGGGGCACGGTTCAGGATACTTTCTACCAGAGCACAGCTGGCACCACCGGTAATGTCTGCAATTTTTTCAGGGGTTACTGATGCGTCATAACTCTTATTCCGCAGATACATGGCTGCCAGTGCAGCTCGCGTTGCCTTATCGGGTTGGGGAATATAATAATGAGCATCAAAACGTCCGGGACGTATCAGGGCTTCATCAAGAGCTTCGCGGCTGTTGGTTGCAGCAATTACCAGAACGTCATCATGAGGAGTAAAACCGTCAAGTTCGTTCAGTAATGCCGTTACTATACGGGTATTTTCAGTTTCTATGGCACTACCCGAATAATTTCTTCTGGTTCCAATACCGTCAAACTCATCAATAAACACGATACAGGGAGCCTGTTTCCGGGCCTTTTTGAACAGCATCTTAACTTTCATGGGACCAATGGCCATGAACATACTTTCAAAGTCAGTAGCCTTAGTAGGTATAAACGATACACCTGCTTCACTGGCAAGAGCCCGGGCAAACAAGGTTTTCCCGTTACCGGGGCCACCCTCCAGCAGGATTCCTTTGGGTAAACGGATTCCTTTCTTACGGTATTCTCCCGGATGTTCCATAATGTCCGCAACCTGCATCAGGTCTTTTTTGATGTTATCCATACCAACAATGTTATCAAAGGTAACACCCGTACGGTGCTGAACCTTAAACGTATTGGGGCTGATCAGTTTTGCTGCAAGAGTACCAATCACCACGAAAAAAAGACCGTAAAACAGAATATCAAGTACCAGCGAAACTTTTTCTTCCCCACCACTGGAACTGGTTACTGCTACATCATGCATCAGAAGATGTTCATACAGGGTTGGAGAACCGGGATTCGCCGTTTTTACCACAGAACCATCGGTACAGGTCCAGGTAATGGCTTTGGGAGAAATTTCCACTTTTTCTACCCCACCTGTCACACTCAGCTCATACATTTCTTTATAGGAACCATTGGGTGCGCCAGGTTCCCACACCAGATACACAACCAGACACAAAAGGGCAGCTACTGCCGCCCCTTTAAGAAGTCTGCTTTTAACTGCAGCTTTCATTACGATTTACTCTCCGAATTTGCGTTATGCAACAAATCAGCGGCCTTCGCCTGCTTCATAAGCAGCACGAACTGCCTTAGCCAGCTGGTCGCCGCAACTGGTCTGTTTAAAACCACAGGTAATGCCGGAAAGAATTGATTCAACTTCTTCTACGGTTTTACCTTTTACCAGAGCAGACACAGCTTTAAGGTTTCCGTTACAACCGCCGGTAAATGCTACGCTTTTAATGACATTATCATCCAGTTCAAGTGCAATATTGGTTGAACAGGTTCCACTTGTTTTGTAATTGTACATACTTACTCCTTTTTATTTATTAAACGCTATTTCCAGAACTTCTTCAATCCTGCTTACCGGTTTAAAGGTAATTCCCTTTTTGACAATTTCAGGAATATCATCAAGATCCCGTTCATTCTGCTTTGGAATGATAATGGTCTTTACATGATTGCGCTTTGCAGCCACGGTTTTTTCCTTAAGGCCACCAATAGGCAGTACTTTTCCGGTAAGGGAAAGCTCCCCGGTCATGGCAAGATCGCGCTTGATTTTCTTACCTTTCAGCAGACTCATAAGGGCTGTTGCCATAGTAATACCGGCACTGGGGCCATCTTTTGGGGTGGCTCCATCCGGTACATGCAGATGAATAAGATTCTTGTTGAACCACTCAGGCTTTACCAGCTTGTTTTTGATCGCATAGGAACGAACCCAGCTATAAGCAATGCTGGAACTTTCTTTCATAACATCACCCAGCTGACCGGTAAGCTGCAGTCCTGCGGCTCCACCGCCAACTGGTGTACTCATAGATTCAATGAGTAATGTATCGCCACCCATGCTGGTCCATGCAAGGCCAACAGCAGTACCGGGATTCTCTGCCCGGAGAATTTCCGATTCATCAAAAACCGGTTGACCAAGATACTTTTTCAAGTCCCCTTTTTCAATGGTAACTGATGCTCCAAGAGCCTTCTGCAAAGCTTTCCGGGCTTCTTTAACCGCTGGAGATTTTTCAGTAGCACCTTCAGCTGCCAGCGCTTCATCAAGATCCGCCTGAGCAGTAATGACAGCGTCACTGGCAATCAGTTCTGCAGCATATTTCCGGTGGATTTTGTCCAGGTTCTTTTCAAAGTTACGAACCCCTGCTTCGCGGGCATATTCGTTGGCAATGGTCAAAAGAACGTCTTTACCATATTTTACCTGATTCTTTTTGAGACCATTCTTTTCAAGACTTTTTGGCAAGAGGTACTGTTTTCCAATCTCCAGTTTTTCCTGGTCAATGTAACCGGAAAGCTGAATGATTTCTGCACGGTCAAGAAGCGGTTCAGGAATGGTATCCAACGTATTGGCAGTCAGAACAAAAAGAATATCCGATACATCGAAAGGCAGATCAAGATAACTGTCACGGAAAGTAAAATTCTGCTCAGGATCAAGTACTTCAAGCAGTGCCGAAGCAGGATCCCCCTGATGGCTTTCTCCCATCTTGTCAATTTCATCAATCATGAATACGGGTGCCTTGGTCTTGACGATTTTCAGCCCCTGAATGATTTTACCGGGCATAGCACCCACGTAGGTACGGCGGTGCCCTTTAATCTCAGCTTCATCCCTAAGACCACCCACACTAAAGCGGTAAAAAGGCTTATTCATGGCGCGGGCAATGGATTTTCCCACACTGGTTTTACCAACACCTGGCGGTCCAACAAGCAGGATGATGGAACCTTTGTTGTCACCACGCAGTTTACGTACGGCAAGATATTCAAGAATACGCTTCTTTACATCATCCATACCGTAATGATCGTTGTTAAGAATGTCTTTTGCCTGAGCCATGTCATATCTTTCAACTTCCGGTTCCTGCCATGGCAGAGAACAGACAGTATCAAGGTAATTTCTGGTAACGATGTATTCACTGGAACTCTGGTCCATCAGCTGGAATTTTTCCAGCTCACTTTCAACGGTTTCCTTTATCTCTCCTTCAAAATGAAGGGCATCGATTTTTTCCTTGAACTTTATGTAATCCTGGCTTCTGGCATCGGTTGCCATTCCAAGCTCTTCTTTAATCGTTTTGAGCTCTTCCCTAAGGAAGTATTCCCGCTGATTCTTTTCAACCCGTTCATTCAGTTCAGTCTGAATTTTTTTCTGAATTCTCAATACTTCCTGTTCTTTCTTGATGAACATCAGTACTGTTTCCATACGCTGACGCACATTGGTCATTTCCAATACACGCTGCATATCTTCTTTTTCAATATTGAGAATGCTGGTAATAAAATCAGCAATCTTTCCGGGATGGTCGATATTAACCATGTTTACCCGCATTTCTTCAGAAAACAGCGGATTATTTTCACTTATCAGCTTCATTTCGCTGATAAGGGCCCGGGTTAATGCTTTTACTTCAAAACTGTTGTCATCTTCGTCATCAAGATATTCAACGATGGCTTTCATCGGACGCTGAGCCTGCAGAGTGCGCTTAACTTTAAACCGTTTAATGGTACTGAGGAACAGGTTCAAACCGCCGTCAGGAAGATGAATCTTCTTTACTACTCTTGCAACTGTTCCAATTTTGTACAAATCAGCCATGGTGGGATCATCGGTTTCTTTTTTCTGCATGATGAATCCAATCAATCCATCCTGCGCCATGGCTGCTTCAACAGTTTTTATGTCTTCAGCATCATCAATCATTAAGGGAGTAAAAATACCGGGGAAAATAGGACGAGCCGAAAACGGAAATATGGTTAATGTTGAAGGAAGTGCCTGATCTTGAGGCACAATTGTAGACTGTGACATAGGGTAAATATACAAAAAAAGCTGTCTTACCGGCAACTTTTTATTTTATCGGGTACTCTCCAGTTTATGCAGACGGGCATTTACAAAAATGTCAGATTGATACCATTCGATTTTCAAATCGAAATTCTGAGGCTCATACCCCGGAGCCACTGCCTGAAGATGTACAACAATGCCGCTCTGTAAGTCTGCAGCCGGGACTTGATCCAGAGGTACAAATTCACCCTTGTACTGCATGAGAACTTCAGAATCCTTAACTGGTGTTCCTGTATCATCATCAGTAATGCTCGTCATAAAGCGCAGCTGGCTGCTGGCATTTTCAAGGAACATGACCGGCAGAATCTGTTTCGTGTGATCAACGGTAATCTGCTGCCACCAGACATACGAACCGGTAACGATTTTAATCCGATACTTTCCAGGAGCCAGATACACAGGCCTGGTATGGTACAATGGTGTTTCCCCGTCCATAAATATGGATGAAGTACTGATGTACTCATCCCCAGACAGCTTGCTGATGACAGCCCCTATTGAAGATTCCCATACCGAGAACAACGTATCCTGAACATCATGCTGATAAAAATCACGGCGCCACTTTTCAAGTTCCGGTATTTCATAGTTATCATCTTCAAAGAAAAATGCCTTTACCGGTAAATCAGCCTGCACCGTTGCAGATTCAGGCAGTTTCATGACCAGGGTGACCGGTGTATACCAATGACTGAGTATCGTGCGGTAAAAAAAGCCGATACGGGATAAACCTGCGAAAAGAAGAACGGCTAAAGCTGCCCAAATGGTTATACGGCTGAAAACCTTAACCCCATGTCCCCGTTCCACAAACTTTTTTTCCTGATAGGGAGCAAGATTAGGCCCTACTGGCTGAGAAAGGTTAAAGGACAGCTGTGTCTTGATATCATCAATATCATAATCCCGCAGGTATTTTTCTACTTTCTTCAGAATCGGCGCCATAGACTGATACCGATGTTTGGGATCAACCTGAAGCATTTTTTTTATGATTTTGCAGATAATCGCTGGTATAGCACTATTCTTTTTATCCGGTGGCGTATAATTACCACGCTGGATATCTGACAAGGTTTCCGCAGTGAATTTACCCGGATAGGGTTTTGTCCCGGTAACCATTTCATACAGCATGACACCCATAGCATAAATATCAGCACGTTTGTCAACCGTATGACTGGCACTGAACTGTTCAGGAGGCATATAGCTCGGTGTACCCAATGCTACACCAGTCTGGGTCAGTGTGGACTCTTCCCCATCAAAATCTGCAGAAGCAATACCAAAATCCGCAAGCTTGATATCACCGTGGCGGCTCATAAGGATATTCGCAGGCTTAATATCACGATGAATAACACCATGACTGTGGGCATATTCCAAAGCTCTACATGCATCACGGAAAATCAACATGGCAGTCTGTGGACTCAGATATCCCTGTTTACGGATCAACTTATCCAGAGACATGCCATCTACATATTCCAGTACAATGTAGTGAAAGTTACCTTCTACGAAGTAGTCATACAGATGCACGATGTAGGGAGATTTCATATCAAGCAGAATCTGAGCTTCCCGCTTGAACCGTTCAACCACGGTATTATTTGCCTTCATGGTAAGTTTTTTGATGACTACCTGACGGCGTAAGCCCGGATGAATGGCACGATATACAACCCCCATTCCTCCACGGGCAAGCTCACCAACCACTTTATATTGACCAATCATCTGAGGAGCAGATGCAGCAGGTTTAGCATTCTGGGTCTGTGTCATTTAGTATCCCCCTTAAAACCTGAAGTCCACGGCAGTACGCTGATAATCTGAGTATTAAAATCAAAGGGGGCTGACTTACCGGGGATCAATGCAACATTCATAGCTGACGGATTATGCAGCTGAACGAAGGTATCGTGGGCACGAAGCTGGTATTTTGCATCAATGACAGGACGATGACCAGCAAACCAAAGTGCATGCGGATTATCAGGTATAAACTGTTTAAGCATGGCAGGTACAACATCAGGTGGAGTCGCTTCATTGGGAGTCCAGGTCAATCCAAAGACCACGTCAGGTTCAGTGTACGCATTAATGATTTCATCACTACTGAATACCCGTGATGGTTCTGCATGAGAAGCCAGATACCAGGGAGTCTGGACAAAGAGCGGCAATGCCTTTTCAAATGAATCGTACAGTTGGAGACATCCATTGCCATACACCTGTTTCATGAATTCATACACCATTTCGCCTTCTGCGGCAAATTTTTTGAAAGCATGGTTGCCGTTGGAATCCTGGTTAAGGATATTCTCGTGATTACCTTTGAGAAAATGGAAATTTTCGGGAAAAGCAGCCTTTAATGCACAAATCATCAGGATAAGAGAGAGTCCTTCCTGCATTTCATCAAGCATAGGTGCATTGACAGCCTGTCCCTGAATGAAACAGGCATATGAGCGAAGCCATCGTTCCCGTTCCCGGGATTCAGCATGAAGTGCATCTCCCAGGCAGATAACCCGAATCTGATTTCTCTGCAACGCTTCAAAGACTGTCGAACGCTGCCTTGCACTGCCCTCTGGTTTATTATCGCCAGTAGCGCCCAGTACAGAAGAAGACACGGTCATCTTCATGACAGCCAGAAGAAAATCTGCACGTGCATGTAAATCAGGAATGATGATTGTTGGCAGCGAATCTGTAAAGTGCAGCAAAGCTCCGGGATTACCCGATGAAGTCACCGGCCGATAAGCAGTACTCTCACCATTCAAAGCTTTTACCGCTTTCTTTAAATACGTTTTCAATTCTCCCTGGGTAGGCAAAGACTGCATACCATACAGAGACTCTAATTTCTGAAGTGTGAGTGAAAAACCAAACATGTAGTACCCTACAGTATCATCTTAAATTCTACGTACTGGCCAGGAATACTTTCCAGTTCAAGATGCCCGTGGTGTTGTTCTGCTATACTCTGAGCAATGGATAATCCAAGTCCATACCCACCGGTATCCCGGTTACGAGAACTGTCC
>JAZLJW010000286.1:0-4771 GCA_045597345.1 Treponemataceae bacterium | reverse complement strand
TGCTCATTATTCAGACCCAGAAAAACAAAGCTACTTCCTTTGGATTAACCAGTTCCGGTAAAACCCTGGAAAAAGGAGAAAAAAGCGGTTTTTCTGCAAAAATCGCACCAGGTTTGCAGTGCAATATCGATATTGCAGGCCTGTTTGGAGCAACCTTTGCAGAACGGCTGCAGGCTGCAGTAACGGATAATACTGCTCAAATATATGCAGACACCCGTTTGCACGGTATCTCCGGTGTCCCCATTTCATTCAGGAATACCACAACCTACCGGTACCGGGATCCCTATTTCAGCGCTGATACGGGATCAAAAGTGGACACTGGCGTAACACGGGAAATCGTATCCGGTCTGGTACTTGAGATCAGAGGCACTGTCAGCGGTGATAAATCCATTACCACAGAAGTTACGGCTTCTGTCAGCAGGCAGGGTATTCAGGATGCGTCATCAAAATCAAATCCGCCTTCCACGAGCGAAAAAGCGGTAACTACCCGGGTGCGGGGCAAAAGTGGCGAAATAATTGTTTTGACCGGATTGGTACAGGATGACAGTACTGATTCAGTAACCGGTATTCCTGGTGCAAGTAACTGGAAAGTAATCGGATGGATGTTCGGCAATAAAGAAAAAACATCGGAAAAAAATGAAATGGTCATCTATCTGATACCCCATGTATCAGGAGAGGAGGAAATCGAATTATGAACAGGTTTCAGCTATCCACACTGTTCTGCCGTCATAACAAAGTGTGTGTACTCCGGCAGGATGAATCAGAAGCAGTTATTGGAATGGTGCAGGACGAGGATGAATCCCTTAAGGAAAAAATTAAACAGGCATTTTATCTTGATTCCGGAAATCTGAACCGGAAGATTCGTTTCAAGAAGATTGAAGAATCACATTGCCAGCGGTTGATTGAGCGGAATGAAAACACCCATACCTGTGCCGAAGAAGAGATTCAGGAAACAGATACCGCTGATTTTGAAAGTTCTCCGGCCGTAAGCCTGATCAATGGCCTTATTCTGGAATCCCTTGAGCAGCAGGCCAGTGACATCCATTTTGAACTGGATGAAAAAATCCGCATCAGGTTTCGTATTGACGGGGAGCTGGTTACCTGTAAGGAAATTGATGAAACCTTGTACCGGCGGGTAGTCCAGCGACTTAAGGTGCTGGCAGGGTTGCAGACCGAAGAAGGTCATACAGCGCAGGACGGTCGTTTTTTGTGGTCTTCGGCCGGAATCAGCTGTGATGTACGTATATCCTGCATCCCGGTCTGGAATGGAGAAAGCATCGTACTCCGTCTGTTACATACCCGGGGCATTCCCCTGCAGCCAGAACGGCTGGGGTTTTCTCAGACCCATTTGAGCCAGCTTGCATCTCTTTGCTCCCTGACCAATTCACTGGTGCTGGTATGCGGACCAACAGGATCCGGAAAAACAACAACCCTGGCATCATTGCTCCACCAGATAGCTCAGGGAAACAGAAAAATCATAACGATTGAAGACCCGGTAGAATACCGTATCCCTTTTGTAACCCAGATTGAGACTAATCCGGATACACTGCCGTTTTCAGAAGCTCTTACCCGGGTATTCCGTCATGATCCTGATGTACTCATGATTGGAGAAATCCGTGATGAACAGACAGCCCGCATAGCCGTACGTGCAGCACTGACGGGGCATCTGGTTTTTGCTACGCTTCATACGACCAATGCCTGTTCTGCGGTGCTCCGGCTGCTTGATATGGGCATTGAGCCCTATCTGTTATCCAGCGTATTTGGGGCAGCCATTGCGCAGCGGCTGGCAAAGAAAAGTGGCGGAGGTCGGACAGTGGTTGCAGAA
The DNA here is from genome assembly GCA_045597345.1 of Treponemataceae bacterium. Classification (GTDB taxonomy): domain Bacteria; phylum Spirochaetota; class Spirochaetia; order Treponematales; family Treponemataceae; genus Treponema_I. Next base: position 2,946 of record JAZLJW010000286.1, on the reverse strand, counting down.
ATCCTATTGGGTACGCCCGGGGTAAAAGAGGTTATCAACCGCAGGGGGAATCTGACAGAGATTGAATCAGTGATGAGCCGTGGTGGAATGAGTTCCATAGAACATGATATCCAGCAGAAAAAATTCAAGGGAGTCTGTGTATGAAACCGAGGACATTTGAAAAATACTGCAGAATCTGTCTGCCTTTACTGAAAAGTGGTTTACCGGTCAGCCGGACACCGCAGATTATTGGCAAAATGGACACCGTATCCCCGGATGTCCGTACTTTTGCCCGGTACTGTCTGTATATGATGCAGACGGGATGCAGTTTTACCTACACGGTAGAGCGGTATTTTCCTTCATTGAAATATGACGGTTCCATAGCACTGTTCACAGTCTTTGAAAAAACAGGAACGGTGGAACAGGCTATGGAATTGTATTTGAGCCGCAAAGATGAAGAACACCGGTTGCAACGGAAAATGTTCAGTGCACTGCTGTACCCGGCTCTGGTGCTTATGGGGCTGTGTGTACTCTGTCTGTTTCTGGCAACGAACAGTGCACTGTTCGGCATGCAGGATTATGGTAAGTCTGTTACCCATGCCCTCGTTAAAGGCGGAGCATTTTTTGTCTGCTGGATGACTGCAGTATTCCTGTGGCTGACGCAGGTGTTCAGGGAAAACCAGAAAGAGCAGTTTTATCACGTTATGGCAGTAGGTCTCAGAGCCGGGCACGATCTGGTTACCTGTCTCAGGTTATGTGCATTACACCAGACCAGACTGACAGCACCGGTATCTCGGGTCATACGATTGATTGAGCAGGGAATTCCGCTTGCTATTGCAATGCGAAAACAAAAGGTTTTCAGCCGCGATGATGTATCACTTATAGAAGTGGCTCTGGACAATCAGGATATGGCCCGTGGGTTTGCACAGAATGCTGATCGTCTGCAGCAACAGAACCGGTCAAAACAGGACCGTAGCATTACGTTAATTGAGCCGGTGCTTTTGACAGGGGTTGGAGCAGTGATTCTGATGGTATCGTACACAGCGATTATTCCTTATCTGACTTCTTTTGGCGGTATTGCATGAAAAAAACAGTAGTTACACGCGATGATGGATTTACCTTTGCTGAAACTCTGGCTGTTCTGGCAATAATGCTGGTCCTGTCTGCCGGAGTGGGTATTTCGGCCATGAAATATGTTGAAAAGGCCCGAAAGTTGGAAGCGAGAAGTCAGATTCAGATATATACGCTTGCCCTGCAGTCGTACTGGATGGATTGCGGGGCGTATCCTACAACCAGTCAGGGGCTGCAGGCATTGTGGGAAAAACCGGTGCTGCATCCGTTACCAAAGAACTGGAATGGACCGTATATCACCAGAGAAGTACAGGCTGATCCCTGGGGAAACAAGTATGTGTACCGCTGTGTAAAAGGCGGCAAGCTGCCTTTTGTCATAACCAGTTATGGCGCTGATGGCCGGGAAGGAGGAACGGGCAATGAGGAAGATATTGTCTCATGGCAGTAAGCATAGAATCCGTGATGACGGGTATGTACTCATGACCGCAGTTTTCTGTCTGTTCATGCTTCTGTCACTGCTGGTAACCGGCGTGTATCTTACCGGGCAGGAGCTTCAGGTAACAAGACATCAGTTGGAGGAAATCGCATGAATCTGATGGAAACGGTCATAGCACTATTTGTATCAGTAGCTTTACTGCTGGTTATCATACCGGTGTACACAGGGCTGCAGACAGGAAAAGAGCAGCTTCTGATACTGCGGCAACAGCTTATTGAGCGTAAGATGGAGGTTCTTACCCATGATATTACCGATTGAAGCATATGCCCGATATACCATTCCTATTCCGCAGGAGGTACCGCACAGAAACAGAGGTGAATTTATACTGCGCCAGCTGGAAAAAAGGCATCCCTGTTTTGAACAGCAGTATAAGGCTGATATCAGGATTCAGGGATGGGGAAAAAAGCGTATGGCATGTGCTACGGTTGTGTCAGACGAAATGCTCTTGTCTACGCTGGCAAAACAGCGGCATGGTACCTGGCTTTTTGTCACTGAACCTGAGTTTCACCGGGTATTCCGAAAAGGTCCGGTTACCTGTGTGTATAAAAAACTGCGGGGCTTGTATCTGGGAATTGCAGCTGCAATCCTGTCGGTCCTGTTGATTGTGGGGAAAGTGCCGGTGGTAAAACAGGATGAAAATCAGATGGGTTTCGGTGAAGGCTTCATGGATATGGAAGATGTTTATTTATCTGAAGAGGAGATTCAGGAGGAACAGGAGGGCTGTGATGAAGAATGGTTTGAAGTGGAGCAAAATCTGGAACTGGCAGTTCAGAACGAAAACGCTGCTCTCTGGCAGGTTCCCGAAGATGGGTATCTGGTTGGAACCATATTTGATGTAGAGGGAAAGAAAATCGTGTTTTTTCGTAATGGTCAGGGCAAACTTGAAATCAAAGAACTTCCGTCAGATAAGGAGAAAAGCCGATGAAACAGATTCTGATTCTGTGTACTGCGGTATTGCTGTGTTCCTGTACCCATTCGGTAAAAATGCCTGTGTTTCAGCTGTCAGAACCCCACATTGACGATACAGGGACAATAACGTTTTTTCTGGCTAATACGGGAACCAAAGGTATCAGTACCTTTACGGTAAAGGGAAGGGGGTGGAAAGACGAAACGCTGTACCCGGTTACTGCGGTCTGTTCCACACCGGTACCGGCCGGTGCCACCGTACAGTTTCAGATACCGTCTGAAACTAAGGGGCTTGAGCTGGAACTGCTGTTTGTGTCTGCAATGATTTTTTCCGATGGAAGTATCTGGAAAGATGCGTTGGGCGTGTTTGCAAATTATTATGTAACGCAGTAAAATAATTGCGCTTATATTTTTAATGTAGGAGAAACTGATGGAAAAGTTCTTCAAAATTAAGGAACATGGTACTACCGTAAGCCGTGAAATCGTTGCCGGTA
>JAZLJW010000285.1:0-12486 GCA_045597345.1 Treponemataceae bacterium | reverse complement strand
TGCAACACATATAGCCGGCCGTTATGTGGAAATAAAAGTATATCCTTTGAGTTTTAGAGAGTTTATCTCGTTTTATAGAAATCAGAATTTGGAATCACAAAAAACCAAAAAAGAACTTTTCTGGGAATACATAAAGTTCGGCGGTCTTCCTGCAATTCATTTCATGAACAAAAACGAAAACTTAATCTGGCAGTATCTGACGGATGTTTTTAATTCGGTAATCTTAAAAGATGTAATAGAACGCAACAAAATTAAATCCAGTGAAAAACTGATTTCAACAATTAATTTTATAATGGAAAACATTGGAAACATTTTTTCAGCAAAATCCATCAGCTGTTTTGTAAAAAATCAGTTCAAGTCTTTTGGCAATGATATGATTTATGATTTTTTATATGCACTGGAGTCAGCTTTCATTATCAGTAAAGTCAAACGCTATGATATTAAGGGGAAAGAAATACTGGAAACTCTTGAAAAATATTACATCACGGATCTGGGTTTAAGAAATGCAGTTGCGGGATTCAAGCAGAATGATATTTCAGGCATCCTTGAAAATGTTGTATACAATGAACTTCTCCTGCGTGGATACAAAGTCTGCATCGGCAAAAATGAGAATCTGGAAATTGACTTCATTGCCGAAAAAAATGCAGAAAAACTTTACATACAGGTTGCTTATCTGCTAGCTGATTCTGCAGTAACACAACGAGAATTCCGTCCTCTGAAAGAAATTCGTGATAATTATAGAAAAATCGTCCTGACATTGGACGACACAGATGATTTTAATGATGAAGGAATCGAGAAAAGAAATCTGGTTGAGTGGCTGAAAGATTATTGATAGAAATCTTCCCTTTACAGATACTGCTTTACTTCCTGCCCTTCTATGCCGGCATACAGTTCCACATACTGCTTTGCCGGTGAAGCCTGAATTTTAGGAATCAGCACTTCTTCAATCTGGAAGAAGCCTGTGTCGCTACTCATACAGACTTCAATCTGAATCGGCTTTCCGGTTCCCTGATGGATTTTCACCCGTTCAATGGAATTTGCCGAGTACTTGTGAATATCACCAACGGCAGGTTTTGTATTCAGTTCCATGGGAATCCGGGCCCGGCCTTTGGTCATGTCACAGCCATCGGCTATAAGGATAAGACCTGCCTCAATTGAATGAATCTTCCGATTCCCCATATGACCGATAATGCCTTCCAATGCCAGTGAACGGATGATTACCCGCCGGTTAATGTCAGATGAAGCAGAAAGGTACTTTTCAAGGATACGGTCAACAAGGGGCATGGCAAGAATACCGGAATACAGTTCATGATCCTGCCGGCCTATGGTCATGCCTAAATCATGGCAGAAACTCGCAAGAATCACCCCTGTCATGCTGTCAGAAAAGGAACCTGACTGTTCGCTTTCCAGAGATGTTCTGATGCCGGCCTGGTACAGAATCTTGAGCATTTTCAGCGCATTACGGCAGACGGTCCGCATGTGCACCGGCCCATGATCATTGAATCCCAACCGGACAATCGATACCGTATTGGCATAATTCTGCAGTGCTGCAATTTCAGGGTTTTCAATCAATTCATTGAGAATCTGCCGGGGAAGCGCATCTTTTTCTTCAGTCAGCGCAATTATTTCATCCGTCAGTTCCACTAATTTCTGTTCTACACTCAATTCTTTAGGGCTTTTCATCATACTTCCTGCAAAAAAAGTGCGGTCTGGATAAAAGGAGGAAACCCAGACCGCACCACAATACTTTTTGAACTGTTAATCAGCGGTTACTTTCAGTAATTTGGCCATTTTTCTATAAATATCTGTGTTGTCGTAGAATCCTTCAAATTCTTTCTGACCTGCTCCCAGGGCAAATACCGGAACCGGTAAACCGGTGTGGCTGTTACTGGTCCAGCCAAGACCGCTCTTTGCATTCAATACGTGGGTAATGGTAATGGTCAGTGGTTCATAGGTACCGTACAGATCATATTCCTGTTGGGTACGGGTACCGTCGTTTCTCATGGTTTTCTCATACGCAGTCTGAATCTGTCCAAGTTCGTATTCAGTAAGAACCAGACCGCCGTTTTTATCAGAACCGGCTGCTCCCGGCATTTTCAAACCAAACAGTTTTTCAACGTCTTTCATGACATCTTCAAATGAGGTCTGATTCTTCTTATAGGCTGATACATAATCTGAATCATACTTGGCGTAAGAGATTTTCTGGGCATCAAGAGTACGGAAGAACAGATTGTAGTCAGTACCGGCATATCCAATGGAAAGACCACCGGTTTCATGGTCTGCAGTAACAATGATGAGCGTTTCTTTTGGATGTTTGTTGTAGAAGGCAATGGCTTCTTCTACCGCATCACTGAGAGCAAGGGTATCTTCAATGGAAGAGCGGGCATCGTTGGCATGGCAGGCCCAGTCGACTTTTCCACCTTCTACCATCATGAAAAAACCTTTTTTGTTATCAAGAACTTCAATACCCTTCCGTACATAATCGCGCAATGACCATTCTCCAACGCTACGGTCAATGTCGTAGTTAAGGGAATCTGAATCTGCCAGTTTTTCTGCAATTACCAGGGCTTTGTCGCCGTTCTTCAGCGCAGAAGCCGATTTCTGGTCAAAGCAGACGGTATAGCCAGCCTGGGCTGCCAGATCATAAATTGAAGGTTTGTCTTTATTCTTGTCCTGTGGTTCCATCAGCGCACCACCGGCAAAATAGTCAAAGTTGGAAGCAACCAGTTCTTCGCCAATCAGGTAGTTTGATTTTCTGCTGGCCTGATGGGCATAGGTGGCAGCAGGAGTTGCATGGTTCAGGTTAACGGTTGAAATAACACCGATTTTCATTTTTTTCTGGTCACGCAGCTGTTCTGCAATGGTCCGGTATTTGATCTTCTTGGTAATATCCACATTGATTGAAGAAGAATGGGTTTTGTACCCGGTAAAGATGGATGTTGCAGTAGAAGCAGAGTCTGGTGCAAAAGAAGTTGCATCATAGGTGCTGGCAGAACCGGCTACCGGAAAGTCGTAAAAGCTTAAGGCTTTCATAACCGGTGAATCTCCGGGATTTTCTGATTTTTTTACTTCATCTACAATTCCTGCAGCATCTTTTCCGGCATAGAAAGCAGCACTCTGAATCTGTGGATAACTCATTCCGTCGCCGATGAAAACGAATACATATTTAGGAGTTCCCTTTCCGTCTTTATTTCCCTGAATGACTGTTTCCGCAGTTGCGCCGGACATTCCCATTGCGGCAACCAGAAAAAGGGCTACCGCATTTTTCAACAATGATTTTTTCATGTTCATCCTCGTCATTGAAGTAAGATTTTCCTTTCGGGTAATCCGAAGGTTTGTTTTTCAAATGACACCGGAACTCTACCGGCTTTGTGTTAAGTGTTGATGGATTTCCGGTTAAGAGTGTGTAAAACCGGAACGGGGTAAGAGACAACCGGCAATAACTGCAGTAAACGGAGCGGTCATGGCAAGGCCGAAACTGCCGGCAATGGTATTGATGATTTCTGCAGAGACCACGTTGTTGTTCAGAATGTTATAGAGGGGTGTACCCTGAGCCATGAAGGTCATCAACAGGGCGATACTGGTACCGGAATAGGCTAAAAGCAACGTGGTTGTCATGGTTCCCATGGCTGCCCGTGCTACCGCAAGTCCTGATTTCATGGCTTCGCGGCGGGACACAGCGATGCCTTTGTCAGATGCAGTGCGCACTACTTCATGGACGGCACTGGTAATATCTACGCTTAAATCCATAACGGATCCGCTGGCCCCGATAAAAACTGATGCCATGAATATGTGTGTCAGGTTCAGATTCTGGAACCCGGAATACAGCAGTGCTTCTGAATTACTCATGACAGCCCCATGAATGTGGAATTGTTTTGTACACACATAAGAAAGAACCGCCGCAAAAAGAATGCCTGACATGGAACCGCAGAAGGATGAAAGAAGGCGTGCATCAAAGCCGTATACCAGAACCAGAATACAAAAGGTCAGTATGGCAACCACCAGAACGCCAGATGCAATGGGATTGATCCCTTTCAAATACAGAGGAATAAGGATTTTCCATAACGAAAGGATGGTGATGATGAAAGAAAAGACAGAGCGGATTCCCGTCATGCCTGCAAAGGAAATAAGAAATACCGCAAATAGCAGGGCAAGAACCAGTTCTCCGTCAAGCCGGTAATAATCAATCAGATTTACGGAATAAAACTCAGTATCGTCGTAATGGATTACCGCCTGAGCCTTGTCTCCCGGCCGGAACAGTTTATCCTGAGACAAGGAACCGCCCAACATATTCCAGCCTTCGGTCCGCTGTCCCTTGAATTTTCCCGTCAGAATCTGAACCGTGCAGATCTGCTGCCCGCTTCGGATGAGCCCCGTATCAATCAGCCGGCTGTTATCAACCTGTTCCACCAGAACCTTGCATTTTTCCGCATCTTTAAACTGTACTGCTTCTTCAAAACCGGTGGGGATACTTAACAGAACTCCCACCGCTGCAAAACAGGCAAGCAGTACCACCAGCTGTTTTCTGCGCTCCTTCACTGTAAATCACCCGTTATGGCAAAGATGACCCATTCTGCAATATTGGTGGCGTGATCGCCGATGCGCTCAAAATACTTTACAATCAACAGGTAATCTGCCAGCTGCTCGCCAAGATCCATACTACTCTGAATCATCTGAACCAGCTGACTTTTTATATCATGATACAGCGTATCTACCACATCATCACGGGCAATGACATTCCGGGCAAGATCCATATCCCGCTGGATGTACGCAATAATACTGTCCTTCAGCATCTTCTGAATCTCAGTTCCCATTTCATTCAGCTGGGAATGAATGTTCTTTCCGACAACATCTTTACCATGTCCGTCTCCGCCATTCATCTGCTTAAGTAAATCTGCAATATCAACGGCATGGTCGCCAATCCGTTCCATATCAGTTACCATTTTCAGGGCAGCAGTAATCAACCGCAAATCCGTTGCCATGGGCTGCTGCTGCAAAAGCAGTTTCAGACACAGTTGCTCAATTTCCTTTTCCTTGGCATCTACCGCTTCATCAGACGTTATGATGTAATCCGGGGCCTTTACATCCCGTGACATAACCGACAGAATCGAACTTTCTATGGCTACCTGAATCATGTTTCCCATGGTGATGATGGCAGTATTCAGCTGCCGTAAATCTTCTTCATACCGTTCACGCATATTAACCGAACCGTCCTGTAATATAGTCTTCTGTTTTCTGATGTACCGGCTTACTGAAAATCTGTTCAGTAGCCCCAGCTTCGATAATTTCTCCCAGAAGGAAGAACACTGTTGTATCGCTGATGCGCACTGCCTGCTGCATGTTATGGGTCACCATGACGATGGTGTATTTTTCTTTCAGCTGAAGAACGCAGTCCTCAATTTTAGACGTAGAAATAGGGTCCAGAGCAGAAGTTGGTTCATCCATAAGGATGACGTCAGGCTGCACGGCCAATGCACGGGCAATACACAATCTCTGCTGCTGACCACCGCTTAAAGCAAGGGCAGACTTTTTCAAGTTGTCTTTTAATTCATCCCAGATGGCAGCGTTCCGCAGTGACTGTTCCACAATGTCATCCAGTTCCGAACGCTTTTTGATACCGTGGGTGCGGGGCCCATAGGCAATATTGTCATAGACGCTCATGGGGAACGGATTAGGCTTCTGGAACACCATGCCCACCTTTTTCCGAAGCAGATTTACGTCTGTTTTCCGGTCATAGATATCGGTGCCGTCAAGGGTGACGTGTCCGGTAATCCGGCAGCCTTCTACCAGATCGTTCATCCGGTTAAGGCTTTTTAAGAGTGTTGATTTACCGCAGCCACTGGGGCCGATAAATGCCGTAATTTCATTGGCTTTGATATCCAGATTGATGTTCTTTAAGGCATGGAAACTGCCATAGAACAGATCAAGATTCTGGATGCTGATTTTATTTTCCATCAGTTTCTCCCGATTTTTTTTGCTGCCATGCCAGACAGCAGATTAACGGCCATGACCATGACCACAAGCACAACTGCTGTTGCAAAGGCTTGCCCGGTATGGAGTCCTTCTGAACTTAATACATACATATGAATGGCTAAGGTTCTGCCGGAACCAAAGAGGCCGGAGGGAATCTGGGCTACGGTGCCGGCGGTGTAAATTAAGGCAGCGGTTTCGCCCACAATACGTCCCATGGAAAGTATGATACCGCTGGCAATACCTGGCACTGCACTGGGAAGCACAACCGTAAACACGGTGCGCAGTTTTCCCGCTCCCAGACCGAAACTTGCTTCGCGGAACGTATCCGGCACGGCTAAAAGCGCTTCTTCTGCCGTTCGTATGATTACCGGCAGAATCATGATTGCCACCGTGCAGCTGCCTGCCAGAATGGAATATCCCCAGTGAAAGAAATCTACAAAGAGCAGCATGCCGAAAAGACCGTACACAATGGAGGGAATTCCCGTAAGGGTTTCTGCAGTTAGCCGAACCCAGCGGACAAAGCCGTTTCCCTTTTTTGCATATTCCACCAGATAGATGGCTGCTCCAATTCCTGTAGGTACGGCAAGCAGTAATCCCAGTAGGGTCAGTACCAGGGTGTTAACCAGAGCCGGCATAACCGAACAGTTATCAGAGGTGTACTGCCAGGAAAAAAGCGATGGTGAAAGGTACGGAATGCCACGCACCAGAATGTAGCCCACCATAAAGACCAGCACGCCAACGGTTATGACAGCAGAACCGTAGACTAACACCCGCACCCAAAGGGCTTTTGAAGACGTTTTCATGCGTTATTCCCCTTTTTGACTGCGTTAAACGCCACATTGATTCCCAGAATAAAGACAAAGAGCACCACGCCTGTTGCAATCAGTGCTTCGCGGTGCAGGTCTGCGGCGTATCCCATTTCAATAACGATGTTGGCAGTAAGGGTTCGAACCCCTTTCAGGATAGAATCCGGTATGCGGGCCTGATTTCCTGCAACCATGATGACTGCCATGGTTTCTCCAATGGCACGACCGATTCCCAGAATGATTCCGGCGAGAATGCCGGAGCGGGCTGCCGGTACCATGACCAGAAAGACAGACCGTTCATGGGTAGCACCCAAAGCCCGGGAACCTTCGTAATAGGTTTGGGGAACTGCATTCAGAGCACTTTCTGATACAGAAATGATAGTTGGAAGAATCATCATGCCTAAAAGAAGAGATGCAGTAAGAACAGAACTGCCGTTACCGCCAAACACGGTGCGGACCAGCGGAACCAGCACCATAAGGCCAAAGAAACCGTACACCACGCTTGGAATACCGGCCAGAATATCAATGCCGTTTTTCAACGGATTGTGGAGTTTTTCAGGACAGAAGGATGAAAGGAATACTGCCGTCATAAGACCGATGGGAACTCCCACCAGAATGGCACCGGCAGTTACATACAGGCTTCCCACAATCATGGGGAAAATGCCGTACTGATCATTGCCGGGTTTCCACTTCTGCCCCAGAAGGAATTCACCCCACCCGATTTTGTGGATGGCAGGAATTCCGTTGGCAAACAGGAAGAAACAGATTACCAGAACCGCAAGAATGGAAACTCCTGCGGTTAAGAGAAAAAGTGTTTCAAAAACCTTTTCCTGTGTTTTCATTTATTTAATCCCATTCCATTTCTGGATTTTACCCATGTAGATGTCACGGATGGTGTCTGCCTTGGCAGAGTCCAGAGGATTTGATTTATTAACGATAACGGCGATGCCATCAATGGCCATGGTAATTTCCGTAAGGCCCTTTGCCTTTTCACTGTCTTTCAGGCTGCGGCTTGCCATACCGATATCACAGGTGCCGTTGGCAGCATTGGTCACACCGGTGGTTGAATCACTGGTCTGCAGTTCAATTTTTGCATCGGGGTTTACGGTTTTGTAGGCTTCAATCAGTTTTTCCATAACGGGTGAAACTGAACTGGAACCGGCAACAACTACTTTTCCGGAAGCTTTGGTAGAGGTATATGCTTTTGCATCAACGGCAATGTACTTGTTGGATTCAACAACTTTCTGGCCCTGGGCACTGAGAATGAAATTCACAAAGTCCTGAGCTGCAGGTGAAAGATTTTCTTTTACTGCAATGTTGAACGGGCGGCTGATTTTGTAACTGCCGTTTTTGATGTTGGCAACGGTAGCATCAACGCCGTCAATTTTCAGTGCTTTTACGGTAGAGTTCAGGGAACCCAGTGATACATAGCCAATGGCATACTGGTCACCGGCAACACTTGTCAGCATAACGGCTGTTGAATTGGTAATGGCTGCTTCATCAGTGGTGTAGTCCACTTTTTTGCCATTGGCATCTTTCTGTTCTACACCGAACAGTTCAATAAAGGCACCACGGGTACCACTGCCGTCTTCGCGGCTTAAAACGGAAATTGCTTTCTTATTGTTGAATTTTGGGGCGGCGAAAGCCATGCCGGCTGCCATAAGGGTAAGGATGGCAGCTGCCACCTTTTTACGTGCGATTTTCATTACAATCACTCCTGTAGGATTTAAGATGGCTTTACCCTACAGGAGAATTGTTAAGATTACGGGTAGTTTGGGTTAATTATACTTTAAATTGGTTAATCTCAGAACCAATATCAGAGATGCTTTCTTTCAATTTTTCTGATATCCGGTCCAGAGCATTGCCCGTTTCACTGATTTTGCTTGCGCTGGCCGACATCTGATCCATCCGGGATTTCATCTCACCAGATCCATCCTGCAGGTTCTGTACTCCGGCAAGAATCTGTTTATTACCTTCTGCCATTTCTCTTGAAGCAGTGCGAACTTCTACCGTACTGTCGTTCATAGTATGCAATGCTTCTGTAATCTGCTGGGATCCGATAGTCTGTTCTTCCATGGCAGCCTTAACCTGACGAACCAACTCATCAGTATCAGTAATGCGGGTGGTTACATCCTGAAATGCCAGACTTGATTTCTGAGATGCATCAACCATCTCCTCAATAGATTCCCTGATGCGGGTCAACTGATCACCAATGGTCTTCGACTGCTCGCCGGAAGTCTCAGACAGTTTTCTGATTTCATCAGCAACAACGGAGAATCCTTTACCGGCATCACCTGCATGAGCAGCTTCAATAGCGGCATTCATAGCCAGCAGGTTAGTCTGCTCGGCAATGGCTGCAATAGCCTGGTTTGCTTCTTCCAGAGTTTCACTCTGGGTCTTGATTTTTTCAATGCGTTCAGAGGCATTAGACTGAAGCGTTGCACCTGTCTGGGCACTGGCTGCAAGTTTCTGGAACGAATCAGCCATTTTATCCATGGAACTGTTTACCGACGTAATGTTGCCAATCATCTGCTCAACGGTAGTACTCGCCTGTGATACTCCCTGACTCTGAATGCCAATCATCCGTTCAAGAGATTCAATATTAGAGGCAATTTCATTTACCGCACTGGCAGTTTCAGAAACACTACCGGCCTGATTATAAATCTGTTCATGCATGGACTGGATATCCTGAATGATTTCCTTGATGGAAGATGACGTCTCATCCATGCTGGCATTCAAATCCATACCGGCACTATCCAGCTTTGCATTCGATGTCTGGATATCCCTGACAATGGTCTGCAGTTTTTCAACAAACTGGTTGAATCCATTAACAACATCACCTACTTCATCATCTGATGATTTGGGAAGACGTCTGGTCAAATCTGCGTTTCCGGTAGCAATTTCAGTAATGACGGTTTTAATTGCAAACAAGGGTCTGATGAACAGCGAAATAATAACGTAGCCCACAACAAAGGTAATTACAATGGAGATGAGAATACCCACCAGCTGCAGCGACTTAAGGTTTTTCATGGCACCATAGAAGTAGTCATAGGGAGCAGCACAGAATACAGACCAGGTAGAACCACCAATGGGCCGATAACTGCCAGCCATCTTTACCTGAGTAGCAGGATCATCAAAAATAACCGATGCAGTTTTACCTGACAATGCTTCATCCAGAATATTTCCATAGTCCGAACCTGGAACAATATCATCAACTACAATCTTGTGTTCGTTTGCATCTGCGATTATCTGCCGGTTACTCTGATTCATGATGACCGGATGGAATCCATTTCCTACATCAATTTTTGAAATAACTTCAGTTATACGGTCTCCATAAAGAATGGCTACTACAACACCGTTAATTTTGTTGTCATACCCACGAACCGGTACAGAATAAATCTGAAGGACTTTCTTTCCTACATCACTGTAGAACGGGTCACAGACAAATTCATTACCTTTTATGGCTGCCTGATAATAATCTTTTGCAGCAGAACTATGGAAAACACCGTCCCTGCTGTAACTGTTTCCTTCAAGATTGTAATAGGAAACATTTTCGTATTTATCGGGAGAGGCATTGACAACACTGTTCAACTGCACACATATTTCATGCAGGTCTTTACCTTCACGGATAAAGGGAAGATTGGCAATACCACGGATAAGGGTAAATTCCTTTTCATTCATCTCCTGAATTTCCAGAGCCACCTTTTCGGAAAGAACATTCAGATTGTTGTTGATGGATTGTTCCATGGCAGCGGTGGAAGTCCGCAATGAAATCATCCCCATAATCATGTTTGCAAGAATAATGATTGCAACCATCATTACGATAAGTTTTGCCTTTAAGTTAATACGCATGCTGCATCTCCTCTACATCGCTCTTTTTTAACTATAATGCGTTATGGGTATCCGTATTGTACCCTCTACCAACTACACCTTAAACAGATCAATCTGTGAACCGATTTTGACAATTGAGCCCTGAACCTGAGATGACATGTCTTCCAGCGCATCTCCTGTAGAACTGATTTTTTTCGATACACCGGCAATTTCTTCCATACTGGTCTTCATTTCTTCAGTAATAGCCTGAAGCCGGCGAATCTCGTTCTGAATCAGTTCATTCTTCTGTGCCATGTTTTTGGAAGCGCTGCTTACATCAATAGTGCTGTCATTCATGGATTTCAGTGATTCACTGATCTGTTTTGAACCTTCCTGCTGTTCCTCCATGGCAGCCCTGATCTGCATAACAAGCTGCTCCGTTTCCTGTATCTTGTCCGAAACTGCAGTAAAGGCGGCACTTGATTCAACTGATGCAGAAACAACCTGTGAAATTGAATCCCTGATGTTGTTCAATTCTTCACCGATGGTGTGAGACTGTCGGGAAGATGTTTCAGACAGCTTACGGATTTCACCGGCTACAACGGAGAAGCCTTTACCTGCTTCACCGGCATGGGCTGCCTCAATAGCAGCATTCATGGCGAGCAGATTGGTCTGTTCAGCAATGGATGAAATTGCCCGGTTTGCTTCAAGCAGCATCTGTGACTGCTCTTCAATCTGCTTGATACGTTCATTTACATCCTGCTGTTTGGTAAACCCAAGCTGGGCATTCTGAGAAAGGCCCTGAAATGAATGTGCCATCTTTTCAACGGAGTTGTTTACAGAAGAAATATTGCCTATCATCTGCTCAATGGCACTGGCTGCACTTGAAACCTGTCCTGACTGAACCTCAATCATTCCATCAAGGGCCGATATATTGCCGGACACTTCATCTACGGCTGCTGCTGTCTGACGTACGCTGTCACCGGAATTGCGGATTTTTCCGTTTATTACAGTAATGTCAGAACTGATTTCTGCTATGGCAGAATGGGTCTCGCCAACTGATGAAATAAGGTGGGAACCGGTTACCGTAAGTTCATCTTTAGATACTTTAACCTCAGAAATAATCTGCTGTAACTTGTCACAGAAAGCATCAAACTGAATAACCAGGAATCCTATCTCGTCCCGCACAAACAGTTTGCACCGTTTGGTAAGATCAGCTTCACCGGTTGCCATTTCTTCAAGCGAACTGGTTACATTCCTGATACGCCACATGATCCAGCGAATGAAAAATCCGACACTCAGAACAAGTACCAGCGCAAGCACCACTATTACCGGTGCGACAATCTGAATTGTTGCTGATTTTGTTGCTTCGATGGGACTCAGGTCTTTTGCGACAAAAACCATACCGGAAATACTGCCGTCCATAGATACAAGCGGTTCAAAAGTAGAAGCATAGCGAATACCATTAATGGTCATTTCGCGGACAACATTTTTGCCCTCTTTCAATACGGCAGTGGCAATGTCCTGATCCTCAATTCTGGCACCAATATTCTTATTCCCATTTTTGTCAGCAAGTGTAGTATCAACCCGTACATCACCCTTAAAAATGGTGCATTCCAGGTCATATCCTTCTTTTGCTTCTATACACAGGAGTTCATTATCCAGGGCATACCCCAGAATGACGACTCCCACAATCTGTTCACCGTAATACACCGGATTTGCCGAAACGATGGAATAATTCTGATTTCCAACGCCTTCATAGCTCCAGCTGGCTTCTCCAGCCATAGCCCGCTTTACCGAAGAACATCCGGTAACCGAGCCGCTCAATTCGGAGGACTTCAGAATCTTTCCAGCTGCATCAGTTACTGCATAAAAATCAAGGTCAAGGTTTTCCATG
>JAZLJW010000284.1:0-9508 GCA_045597345.1 Treponemataceae bacterium | reverse complement strand
CTTAAAGAACATGATGATATCAAGAAGATTCTGGGAATGAGCAGCAAGCTCTTCTGCCATGGCGGCAAGTTCTTCACTGAATGATGCATTCTGCTGTACTGCATCGTTCAATTCATTGACAGTCTGGCGTATAGCCTGAGTACCGCTATTCTGGGTACGGTTAGCATCTTCTATGCTGTCAATCAGCGTCTGAGTGCGCTCTACTTCTTCCACAATCTGCTGGATTACTTCCAGAGCACTGTCAGCCAATCCTACAGATTTTGTCGAAAGTGCACTGATTTCTGTGGCACTTGATGCACTGTTTTCAGCTAACTGCCGGACTTCTCCAGCTACAACAGCAAAGCCTTTACCCATTTCACCAACACGGGCTGCTTCTATGGCAGCGTTTAATGCCAACAGATTCGTATTTGAAGCAATTTTTTCGATAACAGTAATCTTCTTGGCAATTTCCTTAATAGACTGAACGGCTTCACTGATTGTTTCACCACCTGAACGGGTGTCCTCTACAGCTTTGCGGGCAAGACCATCGGTTTCACTGGTATTGCGGCTGGTTTCTGCAATGGCCTGCGCCATATCAGAAATGCTTTCAGCAATTGTTTCCGTTGCAGCAGCCTGCTCACTGGTACGGCTGGATAAATCCATACTGGTGGTACTAATCTGTCCTGCCTTATCCGCAAGATCTGTAGCATTGGTACTTACATTGGAAATAACCGCACGCAACCGTTCTACCAAAGTCTGAACTGACTTCATCATGCGTCCCAGTTCATCTTTACGAGCAGCAGTTTTTACCGCTGCAGGTGCAGAGAAATCTACTGCCAGATTTCCACTGGAAACCTGATTGATGATGGCATCAATAACAACAAACGGTTTTGAGAATTTGGTTGCAAACAACCAGACAAGAATGATGATACTTGTATACAAAAGGCCAAAAACTCCGGCAAGACTGCCGCCTACTGCATGCTGACGATTACGAACCATAGTATCTGAATCTTCACGGAACAGCATCCAGTTGTATTCCGGAATCGCAGCATACGAGGTATACACGGTAGCTCCATCAGTTTCATTGAACTTAAGATACCCACTGCCGCCTGCAAATGCCGTATCATACAGCTTTGCAAAAACCGAAGCAGCTTCTCCGTGGCGGGCAAGTTCAGGACGGTTTTCTTCTGCCTCTACCTTGCTGAATGAGAATGCTGCAATAGTATTTCCTGCACGGTCGGCAATCCACATATCTTTTATGGTTTCGTCAATAAAGGTTTCAAGGCTTTCGCTTAAATAACGTGCATCAACAACGGCAAAAAGAACTCCGTATATTTCCCCATCTTCATCACGGGCTGGTTGGGACAGAAAGAACACCATCCTACCATCTGATTTTGCCAGTGTCGGACTTGACACATAGGTTTTCCCCTGCAGGGCCTGCTGGAAATAGTCACGGTTTGAAACATCAGAATTAGCTCCACTGGTCATCCAGGCATTACCTTCAAGATCCGCAATTCCATACCGCAGAACCCCATATTCATTGTTGGCAGCAGCATCAGAGACTATCGCCGCAACTCTCTGCTTCATGGAATACCCATGTTCCAGCAGTTCTTCTTTGCGGGAAACAACATCAAGAATCCGAAGCTGTGCCTGAACTGACGATTCAATATAACGGGAAATACTTTCGGCATTGGACTTCATACCAATCTGAACTGTTTCTTCCATGGCTTTTGACATCATAAAGTACATCATAGATGTACCTACCATGGTTATACCGAGAATCATGGTAAGAACCATAACAAGCAAAACTGTTTTAATACTTTTCACAAAAGACTCCTGAGAATCAGACTTTTCGCTTACCTATTATTATGATGCGAAAAAAACCAGGAACAAAGGAAAGATGAAAACTAATCTGAAAATGAGAAATCTACGCTAGGAGTAGTAATATTTTTCTGCTAAAATAGAGACATGGACAAATCAGACGTTTATTTTGCGAATTTTCGCGCAACTCTGTCGGAAAACATTCCGCAGAAACTGCAGCGCCTTTTAAAACGCGCTGGCATTGGAAACATTGATTTTGATGGTAAATTCGTCGCCATCAAAATGCACTTCGGCGAACCTGGCAATCTTGCATTCCTTCGTCCTAACTACGCCAAAGCGGTAGCCGATGTCGTTAAAGAACTGGGAGGACGCCCTTACCTGACCGACTGTAACACTCTGTACGTTGGTGGCCGTAAGAACGCTCTTGATCACCTGGATACTGCAGCACTTAACGGTTTTTCTCCACTTTCTACCGGCTGTCAGTGCATTATCGCTGATGGTCTGAAAGGTACTGATGATATCGAAGTACCGGTACAGAACGGTGAATACGTTAAGAACGCTAAAATCGGCCGTGCCATTATGGATGCCGACATCTTTATTTCACTGAGCCACTTTAAGGGCCATGAATCTACCGGTTTTGGCGGTGCCATTAAAAACATCGGTATGGGATGCGGCAGCCGCGCCGGAAAAATGGAACAGCATGCTGCCGGAAAACCGGAAGTTAACCAGAGCAAATGTGTTGGCTGCGGAATCTGTCAGAAAAACTGTGCTCACAGCGCCATTACCATTGCTGCCAATGCAGAAGGTAAAAAGAAAGCCAGCATTGACCACAACAAATGTGTAGGCTGCGGACGCTGTATCGGTGCCTGTGCACGCGATGCCGTTACTCCTAAATGGGATAACGCCAACGATGTACTGAACAGAAAAATGGCCGAATATGCTTCTGCCGTTATTACCGGTCGTCCAAACTTCCATATCAGTCTGGTAATGGATATTTCTCCAAACTGCGACTGTCACTCTGAAAACGATGCTCCTATCGCTCCAGATGTTGGTATGTTCGCAAGCTTTGACCCGGTTGCTTTGGACCAGGCTTGTGCAGATGCCGTTATGGCAATGCCTCATATGCCAGGCTCAGTTCTTGATGAAGTTGAACACCATGGCAATGACCACTTCCACAACGTTCATCCTGAAACCGACTGGAAAAGCCAGCTGGAACACGGAGAAAAGATTGGGATTGGGACTCGTCAGTACAACCTGATTAAGATTTGATGGTGTCTTTGAAGCCCTGGCGTCGTTACAACCTTGCTTCGGTGCTCAACGTACAGCAGTACGCCTGCGCTCTCTGCTGCGGTTGCGCCTAGCCAGAACTCCAAATCCACCATCAAAATCGAGTTCCAACGCAGCTGGCATGCAAAAGGGCCGGTTTTATTTTGATCCCAGGGTTTCAAAGGATGTAACCGGCATGCAGAACATGATGCCGGACCCTTTTTCCTGCAGATAGGGCTCAGTCTTGATTGCGTCAATCAAGGGCCGGGCCTTATCTTTTTCTGCCAGAATCAGAAGCATCTCTTTTTCCGGCACAATATTGATTCCAAAAAAGTCTGCATCTTCTGCACGAACCGTTCCGCGGGCATTCAGAATGGTACCACCAAAAGCGCCGGCTTTACGGGCAGCGGCCATGGCTTCTTCTGCATAGCCGGAGTTAACAATAACACTGATAAGAGTATGTGTAGCGTTTTCCATTTGGGTACCTTCTTTTTGCTGAAAATCATTCGTGCGAATAAAGCTCTCAACTTCCATAGAGAACATAATGCCAAAACCTTTTTTCTGTGAATTACATGTATCACGAAGAGCATTTTGTATGCCCGGTAACAATTCTGCTGGAATCAGTGTGTATAGCAGTTCTTTTCGGGTATCTGCCAGCCCTAAAAGATCCAGCCACTGATTACGGGCTGTTCCGCGCCCCAGAATCAAAGTGCCCCCGGGAGCCCCTGCAGTACGGGTTATCTGGGAAACCATATCCCCTTTGTCATGCGGAACAATACAGATAAGCAGTTTCATGCAGTACCCTCCTTTGTGTTAGCAGCTGCACCAGAAGCAGCCTGACGCATACGCATTTTTCTACCGAATATAAGACCTAACAGCTGAATTGCAATAAGCGGTGCAAGGGCAACAAGTGCAATAACACCAAATGCATCGGTCAGCGGATTACCGCCAACAGCGCTTGAAGCACCAAGACAGAACGAAAGAATAAACGTTGTGGTCATGGGGCCCGATGAAACACCACCGGAGTCAAAGGCAATGGCGGTAAACAGGGGTGGACAGAAGAACGTAAGAGCAATAGCAATGATATAGCCGGGCAGCAGGATATAGGTCAGACTGAAACCGGCAAGAACGCGCCATACTGCCAGAGCAATAGCTATTGCCACTCCGGAAGCAAGCGCAATAAGCAATGTCCGTTTTTTAATGGCACCATTGGAAACGTCCTCTACCTGACGGGTTAAAACCCATACGGCAGGCTCTGCACAAACAACAATGGCGCCAAGAACTGCCCCAAGAACAATCAGAACATTGCGGTAACTGGCACTGCCAATGGTTACACCGATGGTGCGTCCAGCTACCATAAAGCCACCGTTTACTCCCAGCAGAAACAGAACAAGTCCGATAAAGGCATACACAATACCGGCAACCATACGGATAAGCTGACGTGGCGGCATATGCAGGAGAAGAATCTGGAATACAACGAACATGGCAACAAGCGGCGCCAGGGCTTTTACTACATCCAGAAATGTTTCGCCCATAAGCAGATGAAACTGATACAACCCGTACTGCAACGTGCTTTCTAGGGTGCTGGTACTTTGAACAGCAGCATCAGACAGCATTTCGGTATCGCTGCCGCCTGTAGCTTTTCCACCCATGATAATTCCCATAACAAGAACTGCAACAATTGGTCCGACAGATGCCATACCAGTCATACCAAAACTGTTTTCTCCGGCAGAACCGGAATTTTTGCTGTGACTTTGAACGGCAGCAACACCCACACCAAGCGCAAGGATAAACGGCACTGTCATAGGGCCGGTTGTTGCGCCAGAAGCGTCAAAGGCAATAGGAATGTAATGAGATGGTGCAATCAGGCAGAGAAGAAGAACCAGCCCGTAACAGCCGGTAAGAATCCACTTCATGGGGATATGAAATACCGTGCGGATAAGACCAACAACGATGAAAAGACCGATACCGCAGGCAATCATCAAAAGAAGCGCTGTACCGGGCAGGTCAGGATCAACTGCCTGAATCTGGGTAATGAGAACCTGAACGTCCGGTTCAGCAATGGTGATGAAAAAACCGATAACAAAAGCCGCTCCAAGGAGCAGCGCAAGGTTCCGGCGGCTGGTGAGCGCAGCACCGGCTTTTTCTCCAAAGGGAATGATACCGATGTCTGCGCCCAGCAAGAAAAGAGAAAGCCCCGCAATACTCAGAAAAACACCAAAAAGAAACTGACCAGTCATTCCCTTTGGCAACGGAGCAATAGTCAGATCAAGAAGCACAACAATGGCGGCAATGGGCAGAATTGATATGGCCGTCTCTTTCAGTTTTTCAATCACGTTACTTAGCGTTCCTCTCTGAAATAGGCACTACCAAGAGAAGCAGGAGCCTGAAATTCCTTTTTCTTCTGCATGGCAATAAATATCAGCACTATTATTGTAGCAACATATGGCAACATATCAAGAAGCTGCGCATTCATACTGATGGATTTTCCGCCAAAGAAAGGAATGGCAAGGCTCTGGAATTTGAACCCGATACCGCGAAGAGCACCAAAGGCCCAGGCAGCAACCATGGCTTTTAAAGGATTCCAGGTGCAGAATATAACCAATGCTACGGCAATCCAGCCGGCACCAGCGGTAATGTTGTCCTGCCAGCGGGGAACGTATGCCAAAGAAAGGAAAGCACCACCAAGACCACAGAGAAAACCACCTGCAAGAACATGCAGATATTTTACGCGGGTAACATTGATGCCGGAAGCATCAGCAGCGCCCGGATTTTCACCTACAGCACGAAGATTAAGACCGGCACGGGTTTTTGTCAGATACAGGTACAGGGCAATGGCACAGATCATGGAAAGGTAGACGTAAATACCATGACTGAAGAACATGGGACCGATAACGGGAATTTTATTCAGCAGCGGAATGGGTTTGGAAGCAAAAAATGCCTGCACGTTCTCTGCAAGCGCTTTTCCGGTAAGACTTTTCCCCAGAAATCCGGAAACTCCCTCGCCAAAAATGGTCAAAACCAGTCCGGTAACGACCTGATTACCCCGCAGGGTAATGGTGATAAAGGCGTAAATAAGAGCACCCAGCATACCGGCAATACCGGCTACCAGCATGGCCAGAACCGGATTGGCAGTGCTTAAGGCGCAGGCAAAACCAAAGGAAGCACCCAAAAGCATCATACCTTCAATACCCAGGTTGGTATTACCGGCTTTTTCACACAGGATTGCACCAAGAATAGCCAGAAGAATATGAGTTCCCATCTGTACAGATGAGAGTAAAAAGAGCGATAAAGTAGGAAACAGCATTATTTTGCCTCCTTTGAACCGCTGCGGGTGAACACAATGCGGTAGCGGATAAAGAACTCGCTGCCCAGAACAAAGAAAATGATAACACCCTGCAGAATCTGCGCCATACTGGCAGGAATTTTCATGGCAGACTGCAGGAAGCTTCCACCTTGAATCAGCATACTGAACAGGAAACTTACCAGCACCATCATCAGCGGATTCAACTGAGAAAGCCATGTAGTAATGACGGCAGTAAAACCAAGGCCGGCAGAAAGCTGGTCACTTAAGCTGCGTTCCACGGCACTGGCCTGCATCATGCCGGCAATACCGCACAGGGCACCGGAAATACCAACGGCAAGAAAGATAACCTTCTGGGTGTTGATACCGGCATAGCGGGCTGTTGCCTGGCTTTCGCCAAGAACATCAATTTCGTATCCCAGTTTGGTCCGTCTGAACATAACGTACAGCAGAATGGCAGTAATAAGGACGATGATCCAGCCCATGTGGATACCGAACACTTTCGGCAGGACGGCAGCCTTTACAAAGGTGGCGATTTTCGGGAAGCCGTTACCTTTCGGATCCTTCCAGGGGCCGTACTGCAGATAGCTGATCCATTTGGCAGCCACATAGTTCAGCATCAGGGTAACCAGGGTTTCGCTGGCGCCAAACTTGTTTTTCAGCAGGGCAGGAATACTTGCCCAGGCAGCACCAAAAAGGGCACCAAAGATGAACATAAGGGGCAGCATGATGGGAGCGGGCAGACTCTGGCAGTTCAGGGCAATGATACTTGCACCGAAGGCGCCCATATAGAACTGGCCTTCTGCACCGATGTTCCAGAACTTCATGCGGAAGGCAACAGCAGTACCCAGCGACAGCATAGTCAAGGGAATGGCTTTGGTAATGGTTTCGCGAAAGCGATAGGCACTGCCCAGTGAACCTTTCAGCAGTTTTGCAAATACTTCAAAGGGATTGTATCCAAGACACAGAATGATCAGAGCACTGGCAACAATGGAAATGGCGGCAGCCATCCAGCGCAGTCCGTGCTCCCGGGCCGATGACATTTCACCTTTTGCTACGATATGGATATTCATCTTTTTTCTCCCATCATCATAAGTCCCACGGTTTCTTTTGACGTAACAGCCGGATCAACGATGCCCATAACTTCTCCGTCGTGAATGACCATCAGACGGTCAGACAAGGCCATAAGCACATCAAGATCTTCACCAATGAACATTACCGCAACACCCTTTTTCTTTTGATCATTGATGATGTCGTACACAATATAGCTGGCCCCGATATCAAGACCGCGAACCGGATAGGCAGTAACCAGCACTTTTGGTTCCATACCGATTTCACGGCCAAGCAGTACTTTCTGGATATTTCCGCCAGAAAGTTTCTTTACCACGTGTTTAACACTGGGCGTAGAAATATCGTATTCACCGACAATGGCTTCTGCCCGTTGTTTTCCGATATCCCGGTCCATGAAAAGACCGCGGCTTTCATCGTAGGTACGGAGCATAACGTTATCAATAATGTTCATGCCGGCTACAAGGCCCATTCCAAGGCGGTCTTCGGGAACAAAACTCATGCGCACACCCTTGCGTTTGATGGCAAGAGGACTTAAGCCGATAAGTTCATCACTCATAAACGAGATGGAACCTGCCGTTGGCCGCAAAAGCCCCGCAATTGATTCACACAGTTCCCGCTGACCACTGCCTGCAATACCGGCAACACCAAGAATTTCTCCGCCGTGAAGATCAAAAGTAAAGTCTTTCAACAGGAACTGACCGTTTTCTGTACCAGGTAATGTAACTCCAGAAACTTTCAGCAGAGGTTCAGCAGTGCGCTCAGCGGAAACACGTTCCAGCTGCAGATCCATATTGCGGCCAACCATCATGGCAGTAAGTTCTACCGGAGAAGTATCACCGGTATTCAGAGTGCCTACGTACTCCCCTTTCCGAAGAACAGCAACACGGTCTGAAATAGCCATAACTTCTGACAGTTTGTGAGTAATGATAATGACAGTACAACCTGCAGCTTTCATGCGGCGAAGTACATCAAAAAGACGTTCTGTTTCCTGAGGAGTAAGAACGGCAGTGGGTTCATCAAGAATCAGAACCTTTGCATTGCGGTACAAAACCTTGATGATTTCTACCGTCTGTTTTTCAGAAACAGACATTTCATATATTTTTTTATCCGGATTAATTCGTAATCCGTAATTTTCTTCCAGTGCAAGGATTTTTTCACGGATTACCTTTTTATGTACCAGGAATCCTGATTTTTCGCCCATGGTAATGTTTTCCAGGGCTGACATAACTTCTACCAGCTTAAAGTGCTGGTGTACCATACCGATACCGGCAGCAATGGCATCAGAAGGGCTGGAAAAGCGAACTTCTTTGCCATCAAAATAAATGGAACCACTATCCGGGGTATACAGTCCTGCGAGCATGTTAACCAGCGTGGTTTTACCGCTACCGTTTTCGCCCAAGAGAGACAGAATTTCGCCTTTTTTTACGCCGAATGATACGTGGCTGTTGGCGTTTACACTGCCGAATGTTTTAGAAATATCAGAAAATTCAATGTATTCCATGAAAAGTAACTGTAAAAAAATAAAGAGATCCCGAAACAAGTTCGGGATGACGACCTGTACTGTCATGCTGAAACATACTTCAGGATGACGACCTGTGCTGTCATGCTGAACTTGTTTCAGCATCCAGGAACCCGAAAACCGGAAGTTTCAACTTCCGGTTTTCTTCTTACCCCAGTTTTCGTAGGGCGCAGCCCGAGAAAACTGAGAAATTAATGCGAGCCACTATTTGTGGCGAACATTAATTAGCGTTTCCGATAACACCTTTTACGAACCATGGCATATTCCAGATTTCGTCATCGGTCATGCGTACACCGGCTGCAACACGTTCAGCACCGGTCTGGTCATACAGAGGACCGGTAAATGGTTCCAGTGAACCGTCAATGATTTTAGCTTTGGCAGTTTCTACAGCTTCTGCAGTTCCAGCCTTACAGTTGGCAGTCAGGTCATCAAGTCCTACTACACCTTTATCCATACCTTCCCAGTAAGCGGTTCCTTCCCAGGTTCCGTCCAGAATTTTCTGTACGTTACCGGCATAGAATACAGCCCAGTTAAAGATAGGAGCGGTC
>JAZLJW010000283.1:0-10649 GCA_045597345.1 Treponemataceae bacterium | reverse complement strand
TATTGGATGCTCATGGATACTTCATGGTCTGATCAGTTCGGTGCATCATACTCTCCTGCACTGGAACAGCCACAGCTGTGGACCCGTCCATATGTAGTATCTTTTGCAGCTTACGATGGTCTGACTCTGGAAGTTGGTTCTGATGAAGCTCTGATTTATGAAAAAATCCAGAGCCGTTGGGGTAAAGTTCTTCCTGAACTGATCCGTGCTTCTTCTGATGCTGAATTCGATGCTATCGTTGCAGATTTCAACAAATACAAGAAAGACAACGGTATCGATAAGGTAATCGAAGCTCAGACCAAGCTGATGAACATCAACAAGGCTAAACTCGGCTACTAAGTAATTGTATATCAGGCTGCCGGTATCTCCCTTCCGGTGGCCTTTTTTATGCCACTGTCCTGCAGTACTGCAGGACTGAACCTGCACTGTACTTATAACGTTAATTCAACCAGCTGCGCTTCTACAACCTGAGCCAGCTGTTCCCCATTAACACAGATCTGCAGCCCGCGCTGTCCGCCACTTACATAAATCTCATCAAATAGAATTGCAGTTTCGTCAATAAAAGTAGGGTAATGTTTCTTCATGCCCAGTGGACTGCATCCGCCACGGATATACCCGGTCAATCCCATCAGTTCCTGTGGCTTTACCGGATTAATGTCCTTTGAGTCAGTAAGGGCGCGTACTTTTTTCAGATTAACGGTGGTAGGAGCGGGAACGCAGAATACGTATATTTCATTCCGCTCATTCCGCATGACGATTGTCTTGAATACCTGGTCTGGCGGAAGTCCGGCGCTGTCTGCTGCATGCATGGCGTCAAGATTGTTTTCGTCTACTGCATACGTTTTTGTACTGAATGATATGCCGGCGGTCTCAAGAATCCGCATGGCGTTTGTTTTCTTTTCTGCTGCCATAATGCACTAAGTCTATGCTTTTATGCCCGTTTCGGCTATAGTGTGGTTTCTATGGAAATTCTGTATGAAGATAAACATCTGCTGGTTGTCGTTAAACCAGCAGGTATGCTGACGGTGGGGTATCCCGGATTTCATGGCCGCACGGTGATTGACACGTTGACAAAAGAACGGCAGAAACGGGGACTGGTGCACGGTGCATTTAAACCCTATGCCGTACATCGTCTGGATAAAGATACTTCAGGTATTTTACTGGTTGCACTGGATCCGAAAACAAAGGATCTGGTTATGGATAGCTGGCAGACCATGGTAAAGAAACGGATGTATCGGGCATTGACGGAAAATCCCCGTGGCAGTAAATGGAAACCATTACCCTCAGATGGAATGATTTCACTCCCTCTGGTAAAAAATGCTACCCATCATACGTATGCAGTAGATCCAGCAGATACTATCCTGACTGAAAGTCAGAAAAAACAGCTGATGGACGCAGTTACGCATTTTACTGTACTGGAACAAAGTGCCGGTGGAACACTTTTTGAACTTGATCTGGAAACTGGCCGTACCAACCAGATCCGCGCTCATCTGGCCTATTACGGATATCCGCTGGCTGGTGATGAACTATACCGTAGTCACATCAACCCCTGCGGAAGAGTATGCCTTCATGCCCGCACCCTGGAATTTATACATCCGTATACGAAAGAGCTATTGAGTTTTGAAGTTGCAGAACCGGCAGAATGGGCTGTCATTGCGTCAGGTAAAGGCCGCCGCAGGGGTCACTGAGCAGATTCTTCTTTGGTCTTGGAAGGAGATTCCAGATAATCAGTCTCGTCATCGGCTTCATCGGCGATGGCAGAGAGTAGGGACTGAGCCAGCTTCTGACTGACGTATTCCCGAATCATATTTTTGATGTTGGTTGACATGCCGCTGCGGAACAGAGTGACCAGTATCAGAAACTCTTTTTCTGCTTTAGCCATGATGATAACGGCGCCGATTTTCAGTTCGGTTCCCTGCAGTATCAGGGTAAAGTCTGGAAGTACCGTATTTGCCGGTAGAATGGGTGTATACTCCCGGTTCACTTTTGCGCTGATTCCTACTGTACTGATATCCTGAATGGAAAAACGCAGCTTTGTACCGTGAATAGTGGCGGTTGCATAAATGGCGTTGTCATCAGCGCAGTTTGCACGGGCATACTTACGACGGCCTTTTGCCCCATGCGTTCCAAAAATTGCATTGAATTGGGCGGTAAGCTCGTCTTTATCGGGGACCTGCTGAACGAAACCTGCTTCCAGTTTACATTCTGCAACAAATCGATCTTTATCAGTTTTCCGGATGGCACGGGCAACAACACCAATAATGACCTGCGAAAAAGCCTGATTGGCTTCGATTGACTGAATCAGACGTATCCATGCGTCGGTGTTCAATTCATTTTCAGGGTTAATGATGACAATGGTATCCGGAAATTTTGTGAGGACAGCTTTCAACCGTTTATATGTATCTATCGTATATATCTCATATTCCATCTCCAGCAGGAGCGGTATTACCAGCGAGGAAATGTTATAAGGAGGATCTACGAATAAAACTTTTTTTCCAAAAGGATTTGAACTGTCAGTCACAATAGCATAATTGTAACTCATAGTTCAGGTATTCACAAATACAAAGGTACGAAAAACAGGATTTTTTATTAGGCTATGTTCGTAAAAAGTGTTGCTTATAGTCACCCTGAACTAGTTTCAGGGTCTCATCACAAAACTCCACAAATCTACCGGATTGCCAGTACATGCAAAACCGCTCGATAACGTCGCTATTGGTGAATCCCGGCGTAGAAACTATATATAGTTCATGCTGCCGCATGAACGCCGGGCTTCAACAATTTTTGCCTGTACTGTCCCTCCTCTCGATTTGTGGTATTTCTTTCCAATCCTCGTTGTTGTGTAGCATTCAGCAACACTTTTTACGGACATAGCGTTTAATTGCATGGTTGAATTTGCTTCAGGAGTAATCTGCGTTGTCAGAATCGGCTGCCTCAGAATCAAGAGCAAGAGATGCCAGTGAAGAAACGGTTTTCGCCGTGGTGTTGGAACCTACAGGAATAGGTGCAAAACGGTCTGCTCCGGCAGCACGTTTCGTTTCGGCTTCATTCAGCAGGACTTTTCCGCCGGCAAGTGCTTCTTTAATATCATTCAGATTCAATGAAAGACGGGAAGCCACCGCTTCACTATCCAGCTCCATGGCGGTTATGAATTCAGCCAATGTACCCCAGGTATCCATAATGATGCGGGCTCGTTTCGGACCGATGTGAGGCAGCAGTTCAAACCGGGATACAACGTTTTCTTTCGTACGGAGCCGCTGGTTCCGACTGGTTGCAAAACGGTGGGTTTCATCCCGGACGCGCTGCAGCAGCCGGAGCCCGTCATTATGTTTTGAAAGACAGATAGGTGTGCTGTTCCCCGGCCGGTACAGTTCTTCGTCACGTTTTGCAAGACCGACAATGGGAATACTGCATCCCAACGCTTCGATAATTTCGTTGACGGCGTTAACCTGACCGATACCACCATCAATCATAATCAGATTCGGAAGTTCTTCGCCATCGTTCATAAGCCTGCTGTACCTGCGTGATACGGCTTCCTTCATGCTGGCAAAGTCATCGATGTAGCCGTCGGTGGTTTTCAGGCGGAAATAGCGGTAATTCTTTTTGTCCGGGTTACCATTGTAAAAACTGATAAGCGATGCAACAGGAAACTTACCGCCGATATGGGCAATATCGAAACCTTCAATGCGGACAGGGAGCCGAGGCAGTTCAAGGGCACGCTGGAGTTCACTCATGGCTGGCATATCGCCCCGTTCCCGTACGGCGCGGATCAGATCTTCTTTTGCATTCTGCTGTGCCATATTCCAGGCTGCAATATGACGGCTTTCAGCTGCCAGGGCTGATTTACCTCCCATCAGTATCAGTCTGCAGGGGCGCTTCCAGCTTTCTTTCATCCATTGCTTCAAGAGGGTGACATCTGTTTCCGGCGGTACAAAAATCAATGCAGGAATTTTTGATGCATCAGTGTAGTAGGCACTGAAGAACTCAGTCATCATTTCATCAGCATCATTCATGGTATGGCTGCGGTACCGTTCCCGGGCAACCAGATGACCGTTACGCATACACAGAACTGCAAAGGACACAAGACTGCCTTCCTGGGCAAAGGCAATATAATCACGGCCTTCAGGGTCAAAGTCATTAACCGTACTGTTGGTATTCAATTCTTTTACTGCTTTCAATGCATCACGCAGCTGGGCTGCTTTTTCAAAATGAAGAGCGGCAGCTTCTTCTTTCATTTTTTTCTCTATGTTTTCATAGGTTTTCATAGAGTCTTCATCAAGAAACGCGCAGATTTCTCCGATAAATGAATTGTAGGACTCTTCTGAAATCTTATTGCAGCATGGAGCTGAACACTTACCGATGTGGTAGTACAGACAGGGTGAATCTTTAGCCTTGAACCGATGACACTGCCGTAATGGATATAACGTGTGCAATGCAGTAATAAAGGTATCTAAAGCCCAGACATTGGGATAGGGACCGAAATATCGGGATCCATCCTTAACAATCTGGCGGGTCTTAAACACCCGGGGGAACTTTTCATTTGATATTCTGAGCAGCGGATAGGTTTTATCATCCTTAAGATCAATATTAAAGTGAGGAGAATACTGCTTGATTAAGTTGTTTTCCAGAACGAATGCTTCATATTCGTTTGGGGTAACAATGTATTCAATGGAATAAGCCCGGGAAATGAGGGTTCGTGTTTTGATATCCTTATTTCCGGAAAAATAGGAGGACAGACGGTTTTTCAGACTTTTCGCTTTACCAACGTATAAAACGGTACCTTCCTGATTGCGCCAGAGATATACACCACTCTGATGCGGTGCTTTCAAGGCTGTTTCGTGTAATATGTCACGTTGGGATTTGTCTGTACTCATACTGTTATGATACTCAAAATGATTAAAAAAGTAAGGATTTTACCAGTTCTTTTTACGCTTCTTGTTTTTTCTGCAGCAACACTGACTGCAGAAAACAATGTGTATACCCTCGGCGGCAAAAATGGTTGGAACACTTTTGCAGAGGTCACTCATATTTCACCGACTACCGGCATTGAAGGATATGATTCATGGCAGCTGGCAGAACGTCAGGCAACGGTGTCAGGTTATACTGACGTACTGATTACCTTTAACGACCGGTATTTTCACGATATGGCCGGAAACTACCAGGTGATACTTCCAGAACCTGATGCTTTTATTGGGGTTCAGACTTCAGAACGTCATGGTGAATCAATTCTTTTCCGGGGAAACGGGGGAATAACCTTAAAAGGTGGAAAAAACGCACTCTTTGGAAAGCAGGGACTTACCGGTTCATTTACTGTTTCTTTCTGGCTGAAACCAGGTGCAGTAGACAGCGGAGAACAGATAATTTCATGGCACTCTTCCAGAAACCTTTCAAATTACTCCCTGTATCAAATGATTATTGCTTCCTTTGAACATAATCACCTTACCTGGATGTTTACTAATGTTTTTGATCAGTACAGCGATGAAAACAACACCGTAGAATTACAGGGTAAATCGATTCTTATTCCTAACCAGTGGTCGTATCACCAGCTGGTGTATCACAGCGATACCGGTCTTATTGAATACCTTGTTGATGGCCGTATTGAAGATATGAAGTTTGTCACTGATAGCGGCCGTGAAACAGGAACCATATATCCGGTACATCTTGGAGTTGTCGCAGATCTTGATATCTGTTCTTCATACACCGGGTATCTTGATGATTTCTCTATTCTTAATGCTGCCATTGATACACAGAACCGGCAGGGTGACCTATTTGACCGGTTTGAAAAAAGCGGTGAATTTGTTACCGGCATCTTTGAAATTGCCCGGGAAGGCTGCAAAATTGCATCAGTTCAGGCAGTAGAGCAGGTACCTGATTTTACTGATACGGGTTATTATATACGTTGGAGTGAGCAGCCTTATGGATGGACTGATTCAAATCCCGAATGGCATGAAATTGCACAGGGAGAATCATTGCTGCCGCTACAGGATGGATATAAAAAGTACTACCAGTTGAAAGCACGTCTGTATTCCGATGGCAACGCCCAGTATACACCGGTGGTTACAGGGTTTTCCATTGATTATCAGACCAGAGAAAGTCTGACTGCTCCCTATAACTGTACGGCGGAAGCAGAAAATGGTGCTGTAACACTGCGGTGGAAGGCGGCTCCGTCAGAGGGAGTTGGTAGTTACCTGGTATATTATGGTGAACGGCCTGGAGAGTATCTTGGCACTTGCGCCATTGAGGGTGAAAGCCCGATTCAGTTGGGCAACGTAACGACAGCAACCATACATGGCTTGAAAAATGGTACCGTGTACTATTTTGCCGTTTGTGCCCGGTCAGAAGAGGAACCAATAGTAACAGGTCCGCTTTCGGCTGAAGTTGCTGCCCGTCCCGGGTCTAAAAAAAGACGATAACGTTAGGAGAATAAAATGGGTGATATTTCTATAGAAACAACATTACAGCGTGTACAGAACGCAAAACTCTCGCGGGATTTCTCCATGGCTACGCGTCTTCTAAGACAGGCACTGGAAAATAATCCGGATAGTGTTGAACTGTGGTCTGAATTGGGAAACTGTTATGTTAAGAATGGAGAAGACCGCAGAGCCATTGATTCCTTTGAAAACGTTCTGAAAATCGACGGTACCAATGTTCTGGCCCTTAATGAACTGGGTGGTATATACCGGCGTCTGGGCCAGTATGATAAATCAGTCGCTGTGCTTGAAAAAGGCCTCATGACTGCACAGGATACACTGCAGATTAACTATAATCTTGGCTATACCTATAAACTTGCCGGCAGATACGATGCCGCTGAAACCTGTTTTAATGAAGTATTGGAACGCAACCCCAATGATGTTCTTGCCATCAACCATATCGGTAATATTCAGGCGTTACGGGGAAATCATGTACGCGCCCTGCAGTCATATTGGCGTGCACTTCAGATTGACCCAAATCACCCGATTCTTCATCTGAATTCAGCACGCAGCTATGTTGCTTTAGGTAAAGAAGCTGAAGCAAAGAACAGTTTTGAAAATGCGCTTAAATCCAAACCAGGCTGGGAAGATGCCATGAACGGCTATGCAGAACTGCTGATGAAAGGTAAGGATTTAACCAGAAGTGAATCAGTTCTTGATCAGGCCATTAAAATCAATCCGAATTCTCCGGAACTGCATAATACAAAAGGCCATCTGTCCGTAAAGCAGGGCCGTTACAACGTGGCTGAAGACAGTTACGAAACCGCACTGGAAATTGACCAGGAAAACATGAATGCCTTGAATGGTCTTGAACTTCTGTACGAAAAACAGGGAAGAAATGCAGAGGCTCTGAAGAAAATCAAGCGGATGGAAGAACTTGATCCTGATAACATCGAGTATGACCTTCGGTACATAAAACTGCTCATTGACCAGAAACGCCTGGAAGATGCAGGAGAAAAGCTCAAAAAACTGTATCAGGATAATCTTGATAACACCGCTTATTTGAATCTGCTCTCTCAGTATTTCATCAGAAGTGGTCATATTGATAAAGCCAATGGCTGTTTCAAAAGGATTTCAGAACTTGAACCATCAAATATCAGTTACATGCGTGACGCAGCATGGCAGTATTTCCTTAATAAAGATTATGATGCTGCTGCCGGGAATCTTGATCATTATCTGGAAAAATTCTCAAAGGATTCTCTGGCATTGCGCTTACGTGGTGATATCTATGAAAAAATGAATGACAGTGAAAACGCACTGAAATTCTGGAAAAAAGCGCTGGAGCATGACGAAAATAATCCGCTTATTCTGGCAAGCGTACAGCGGGTAGGAGAGCAGAATCATGATAAAGCAGAAGTTACTGCTTTAGTTACAGATATTCTGAGCAATTCAGCAGCTACCGGTGATGCTGATGCAATCAAGCGCTCCCTTAGCTTATATGAAAACAGTGTTCAGAATCTTCAGTCCGATGATGTAGTTGTTCCACAGCCGGTACTTGAAGAACTCAGCGCAGAAATTGAATCTCTTGAGACCATTGATTATGAAAAGCTGCTTCAGTTTGAACCGGAGCCAGATGCTGAAGTATCTGATCCTTTTGACAGTCTTATGATTGATGTTCATCCGGAAGATTACCTTCGCCCGATAGACGAAGAAATGTATTCAAAGAACATGCAGCGTGAAACCGATGATTTTGGGCTTATTGACGACGATATGCCGACAGAATACGTGCCTTCCCGTGATGGTTCGCTGGATACTGATCCTTATGCCGCTGGTTCTTCGCAGCACTATGGTGTTGATGAAGATGATTCCATTCTTGATGTAACAGGAACTCCTTTTGAAGAAGAATTTATTGACGAAGAACCGGAAAATACTGAATACCGGACTGTTGGAGAACCTGAAAAAACACCGGTGATGAAGCAACCTTCGTATACAGAAGCACCTGCAGAACCAATTGAAGTACCACCGGAACCGAAACCTGCAGTGCCTGCTCAACCGGAAATTTCTGCTGTGCCGGTTGAAACTCCTGAGCCGCCAGCAGAACAGGATGATTTATTTCCTGGTGATCGGGATACCTCGGAAGATGAAATTCCTACCGTCGATGATTTAATTGCTGATCCTGTAGAAGAAGATGAACTGCATGAATTTACTGAAGTACCTACAATTCAGGACTTGATTGGTGATGCTGAAGATGTTTCATCTGAAGCAGTACCAGAGACTTTTGTTGATGAGCCTGTATCTGAAGATACAGTATCCAGTGAACCTGCAGTAGAAGAACCGGTACCCAGCGAAGCAGTTCTTGATGAACCCGTATGTAATGAGTCTGATGTTCAGGAACCAGTCGGCGTGAAACCTTTCATTGAGGGCCCGGAAACCGAAGAACCTGATAATGAGGAACCTGTTAATGAAGATCTTGTTAATGAGGAACCTGTTAACGACGGATTTGAAGTATCTGAACGTGAAACTGAAATACCTGTAAGTGAGGAATCTGTTAATGAGGAACCACAACCGGAAGAGATACCAGATGTAACGCACTTTGTTTCAGATAACCCTGATCCTGAAAAACGTACTCAGGAAACGGTTGGTAATGTGCTGCAGAAAGTGGTATTCAAGTCGGAAGAACGGCCGGAATTTGAAAGTACCGCTGCTATGTTCAGCGATTTGCGGGATTTGACACAGTGGCTTCCAGAGGAAAAAACAAATCAGTTTATGAACAGCATGAACCGGTTGCAACTGGATTATGTCATTGCACGTCTTCGTGGAAAGCCAGGATTGCTGGCTGCTGCAACAGCTGTTCGTGAAACGGGCGGTATCATCCCTGAAGTGAAGAAAAAACCAAGCCTGCTTAAAACCATGGAGTATATCAGAGGTCTGACAGCCATGCTACCGGAAAAGAGTCAGGCAGATGCTTTGGAAATGCAAATGGAACGGGTTGTGGAGTATTTTAAGGAACAGTAATATGCGTTTGATATTCATCCGTCATGGTGATCCGGACTATATTCATGACTCTCTTACTGAAAAAGGCTGGCGCGAAGCTGAAATTCTCAGTAATCGTGTTGCTCAGTGGAAAGGTATAACACAGGTATTTGTGTCACCGTTGGGAAGAGCTCAGGATACTGCAGCTTTAAGTCTGAAAAAGCTGGGGATGGAAGGTTCTACGCTGCCCTGGCTTGAAGAGATATATTTTAAGGTACAAAGTCCGGATACTGGGGCTATTGTTGGTCCCTGGGACTGGATGCCTCGAGTTTTCAGTTCTCATAAGGATTGGTCACACCGCGAATGGTGGGATGTAGAACCTTTCAAAAGTGCTCCTGATGGCAAACGGCGGTATGAAAATATGGCAGCTGGAATAGATGCAGTTCTTTCTCATTACGGGTACCGCCGCGCTCAGGATACCAATGAACAGATTACCAGCTCACCGGTCTATTACACAGATCACACTGGTGCTACCGATAAAGATGTCGCTGTTGATGATATTACGCTTGTCTTTGTCTGTCATTTCGGCATGACAGCTGCCATCATGAGTCATCTTACCGGCATCCCAATGATTCCTCTCTTACAGCACTTTTTTTGTCCCACAACATCAGTTACGGTCATGAACAGCGAAGAACGTGAACCGGGAACCGTAGCATTCCGCACCCAGATTATGGGCGATTGCCGTCACCTGATTGAAGCCGGCGAACCCATCTCCGCCAGCGGTTATTTTACGGATGTGTTCAACGGGTAGTAAATCCGCAGAAGAATAGGGGAATGTAGTTGCTGGAAAAAATGCACCTGCCGGTTGAGATTTGAATTTCTGATGACAGCAGATGTATTTATTTATCAGTCATCTGGGCTTCTGCCAGCAGAGCTTCGAGTTCAGCAATTCTTTCTGCCTGCTTCTTCAGTTCAGCTTCGTCCAGTTTGCGCTGTTCTTCACGGCCTTTCTCTATACCGCGTTTTTCACCACGGGCTTCACCACGAGCTTCACCGCGTAATTCTGCCTGGTCTAACATGGTACCCATAACTGAACCTCCTGCTTCATCACCTTTCATCTGGCTTACTCGGTCTTTAAGGGGAGAAGAGCTCATGGCACTGCTTTTGGTGCAGTGAAAATCCTTCATCAGCTGGGCTACCGGGTCTTCTCCAGTGCACTCGCCGTTTACATACAGTATATGGAGTCTGTCGTGAAATGGCAAATACTGG
>JAZLJW010000282.1:0-20050 GCA_045597345.1 Treponemataceae bacterium | reverse complement strand
AATCATCTCGGATATGGGGGATCTCAATCCACAATCTTCGAGAAAAAAAGCAATGACACCATTGAAGCTCTGTTTTTCAGTAAACCTGAAACAAATGAAGACGGAGCCAGCAACAAGATTCAGTTTACCCGGAAAGTAAACTAACCCGTTAAAGCACCGCTTTAATGACAGGCGGTGCGTAGTGGCGTATAGTAAGAACATACACTGACTTAACCAAGAGCGTTTACAGAAAGGAGGTAATCACAAATGACGGTAGCTACGAGCAAAATACTTCATACCTGGATTACCCCGGAAGTTCTGCATGCGTCGCGCTGGTAAGCGCACCCAAAACCGTGGCAATCCGCCACGGTCTTTTTTTTGCCCGAATCTTTCGGGGTAATCCAACGTCGCCAGCCGTGGCGGTTTTGCACAACAACTGTTGAAGTATGAAAATACTACCAGTCAGCCATAGTCTGTCAAAACCGCTCCTTACGTCGCTACAAGTGCAGCACGGCAAGGAAACTACCGAACCGTACTGCAATAGTTTTTGCCAGACTATGTCTTCCTTCCCGTATTTTCATACTTCAGCTTAAAAAGGAAAACCATGAACACTAATGACACTACACTGCTGACCGGCCGCGTCTGCAGCGCCCAGAAAGAATCATTCCGTATTCTGCATGACGGAAAGGAATACCCGGCCGTTGTCCGTGGCCGGTTCTACAACGAGAGCAAAAAGGGACGGGGCAGTTTTCCCGTGGTGGGAGACTACGTCCACTTTACCCCCAACGACAGCGGTCCTTGCCGCATCGACGACATCCGCCCCAGAAAGACCGTCTTCATGCGGCCTGACCAGCGGGGACACAGCATGACATATGTAAAGAATCTGATGGAACAAGCCATGGTTGCCAACGTGGATTACGTTTTCTTCCTCATGTCCCTGAACGACAACTTCAACACCAACCGCATGGTCCGCTACATCAGCACCGTACTGCAGGGCGGCGGGAAACCCGTGGTCGTCCTGACAAAATCAGACCTGGTTGCCGATCCCGCTCCCTACATCGCGCAGATTCAGACGTTGTCGGATCAGGTCCAGGTGTGTGCCATCAGCGGTCTTTGGGGTATCGGCCTTGAACAGCTTTCCCCCTATCTGATTCCGGGCACTACCATCGCCCTTATGGGATCATCCGGAGTGGGAAAATCGACACTGCTTAATGCCATTGCAGGAAGGGACCTGATGAAAACGGGAGACATCCGCGAAAGCGACGGCAAGGGACGCCATACCACTACCAGCCGGGAGCTGCTGGTCCTTGAAAACGGCGTTACCATTATCGATACGCCCGGCATGCGGGAATTGGCCATCTGTGACGTTGAAGACGGACTGAACCAGATATATGGCCACATAGAAGAGCTGACCTGCCAGTGCCGGTTCAGTAACTGCTCGCACACCGTAGAGCCGGGCTGTGCAGTCCGCGCCGCCATAGAAGACGGCTGCATTTCTGAAGCTGACTGGGAGACCTACCGGGACCTGACTGCCGAAAGCCGCAGCAACCGTAAACTGATGATTGCCAAGCAGATAGCCCAGACCCGTGGTTTTGACCACAAGCGGGATATCGCTGACGCCAGCCGGTACCGGTAGAGGGCGGCAGGGACACCGGTGCATCCGGGGAAAACTTCCCGTAGGAACTCGACCCGCTGAAATGCTACTGATGGCGCTGAAAGCAATCTCTGATGGTTGCCTCAAGCGCTACAGTATCCAAGGGGATATCTGCAGTTTCTGCCGAGATAATCAGGTTGTTTCCCGGGAAAAAACCGTTTTCGGCATAGATGCGCAGTTTCCCGACAAAGCCGGACTTATACGGATCGTCATCCATCAGGCCAAAGTGCTCCAGGATGATTTCGGTACGGTCCGGCGCCAGAAGCGTAAAATCCGGGTAGAAGGTTACCGATTTCTGCTTTTGAAACCACACTTCGGTACCATCGTCCAGTTCGCCGGTGTACGTTCTCTGAACGTTCAGTTTCAATGGATACTCGTAGCGGTAAGGAATCTGTAATTCGTTGAGCCGGTCGGCCAGAATCTTTTCGCTTTTTGACCGGACCCGCTCCCCCCGATTACTCAGCAGAACCGGTGCATCCTGAGAAAACGGCTTTTTCTTCCAGGTGGCGGTCTGCCACTGCCGGATATACTCCGCATCCGAAAGCACAACCGGCGTTACCAGCGAAAGCCGGGTATTGTTGTCAGCAAAGAGATTTTCCGGGGAACACTCTGGCAGGGTATCAAGACTCTGATCAATCCGAGAAAGGCCGGCCAGCCACAGATCAGTGTTCCTTTTCAGCTGGCGGTAATAATCTGCCTGCGCCAGACGGGATGCAAGAGCCATATCTTCCGGATCTTTTTTGGAAAGATAGCGCCCCCTCAGATTTTTGGCAGAGGTTACGTGGAAAAACTGAGGTCCGGAGGCCTTGTTCTGAATTCGCAGGCGCCCCATCTGCTCTTCTGAGTCCGGCGCCTTCTGCATTTTCGAAATCATCACATCAGCTTTCTTTGCCAGTTGTACTATATGTTCCTGAATCCGCTTCACTTCTTTCCGGATCCGCGCCGCAGGAGCCGAATCCGCATGCATTTTCTGTTTTGACACAGCTTTACCTCTTTCCGGCGGATAATTGCCGGCAGATGGCAGGTACAGTCAGGCACGTCGGATTCACCCCGCTTTGCATTCTGTAACAAGCCTGATATGCCGAAATTTACCTACCAATTACCATATTTTAACACTTAGTCAGCATTTTCTGCACAAAAAACGGCGCAATAGGACCGCATTTCCGCCAAAATCAGGATTTTCAGGAACGGTAGTGGCCAATTGCTGAAGAGCTCTTTTTTGTGGATAGCATACATTTCTTTATATTATAAGAAGTTATGTACAGGCGGATAATAAAGAGAGATTCTTCAGTGTTGCGGACGCAAAAGATAATTGCTGACCAGTAGCACAATTTTTGTATTTAGTCAGCATTTTCTGCAAAAACGGGTGCCATATGCCCGCCCGACAGGCCGCCCCCCTAAGAGGTCCACAGCTTTACAAATCCGCAGCATCACCTCTAGTGGTCCGCGGCGCGCCCCTTACGCGGCAATGCGCGCCCCTGGTAACCTGCCCACCCAGTAACCACTGCAGCACCACCCTAGAACGCTGCACGCCTTAGGAATCATCACTGCGCCCCCTAAAAGGTCCGTACCCCTAAGTGGTCCGCATTCCTAAGAGATCTGCCGCCCTGATGGTCCGCAGCGCGCACCTTACACAGCAATGCGCACCCCCTTAGAGATCTGCCGCCCCTAAGAGATCTGCCGCTTTACAAATCCGCAGCATTACCTCTAGTGGTTCGCAGCGCGCACCTTACGCAGCAATGCACCCCTAAGAGGTCCGCAGCCTTACAGATCGTACCGATTCTCACAAATCTTCCGGGAAGAAAATCTCGCCGGCGGCTTCCAGTTCCAGCGCTACATCAAGAATGCGGCGCTGGGCCCCCTAAGAGATCTGCCGCTTTACAAATCCGCAGCATCACCTCTAGTGGTCCGCAGCGCGCACCTTACGCGGCAATGCGCGCCCCTGGTAACCGCCCACCCAGTAACCACTGCAGCACCGCCCTAGAACGCTGCACGCCTTAGGAATCATCACTGCGCGCCCTAAGAGATCTGCGCGCCCTAAGTGGTCCGCAGCCCTTAGAAATCTGCCGCTTTACAAATCCGCAGCATTACCTCTAGTGGTCCGCAGCGCGCACCTTACGCAGCAATGCAGCCCTAAGAGGTCCGCCGCTTTACAGATCGTACCGATTCTTACAAATCTTCCGGGAAGAAAATCTCGCCGGCGGCTTCCAGTTCCAGCGCTACATCAAGAATGCGGCGCTGGGCAGCCAGCACTTCAGCGCGGTCAACGGCAGCAGCATCACCCATCCGTTCAATTTCATCATTAACCAGAGCAATGTTGTTCCGGGAAATATTAGACATAATGTATTTCTTGATTTCTGCGCCCTCAGAAAGTTTCAGGGCGTGGGCAATATCCTTCAGGTCACACTTGAACATGATTTTCTGGATGTGGCGCTTATCAAGCTTTGCAATATCTTCAAACATGAACATCATTTTCCGGATATCGGCAGCCAACGCCACATCCCGCGTATTCAGTTCATCAAGATACGCATCCCGTGCTTCACCGGGCAAGGTCTTAACCGTTTTGGCGCAGAAGAGAACCCCCTTACTGCGCATTTCCAGCAGTTTTTTGTACTGAGCCTGAAACTCAGCGATTTTGGCATCAATAGCCGCTATTTTTGCAACAGCATCCTGTACGGAAGCTTTAGTCTGCTCAATCTGTGCACTCGTCATGCATCCAGTATACCATGACTATTCGCTGTCGCTGTAATCCCGGTTCACATTCAACGACATACGTTCCGTTCTCTGCCCTCTGCCAGCCCTTTTTTCGCCACGATGATATCCACGATTTCTCCGCCCTCCATTGGCCACCAATCCGCCATCAGCCTGAGAACCCACATCACCATTAGTAAACAGTATCAGACTTTTTTCATGACGCTGCCGCCGCTGCCTGGCCTCAAGCTCAATGACAGAATCTTTTGGTTCAGCACACCGCTCAATCAATAAATCATTGGCACTGGTAACCGTAATGTCGTAATACCGGGGCGAAACCTCGGCTTCGCCTGCGGAAACCAAGGCTCCACGCGCAACTTCAGCACCTGCGCCCCCCGGCTCACATAAAGCACCCGGCTCACCTAAAGCACCAGCCTCACCCAGCGACTCCATAGCAGCCAGTACATCCGCCAGTGCCAGCACCGCTTTCTTTTTGCCGTCAATCCTGCACAGTTCCCGCAGCTTTTTTGCAAGCTGAGCATCCGTAAACTTAGAACGCCCACCCATAGCAACAAGGGCCCGCTTTATTTCATTCTGAATCGGAGACAACGACATACACGACTCACTTTGGACGTCTGGTTACCCGGATACGTCCCCCGCCAAGCTCTTCAATATTCGTTATCGCCCATTTGTTGTAGTTGGGAAGAGACCCCTCATCCGCAGGGTCGCTTTTGGAAACAAGCCATTCATCATAGGCTGTCCAGTTATCATATTCACAGGATTCAAAAACTTCGTCTGCCATGCCTTCATTGTACTGAATCCCCGTAAAAACGCAACAAACCGCCACACCACCACGATTTCAGGTGTACAATGAAAAAGAGGGGATGAACATGATTACCATTAACGAAAAGTCAGTTGAATTCAAAAAAGGCAACGAAATCCTTACGGTTGAGCCCTGGGGAATTGATTCATTACGAATCAGAGCAACGATGGAATGTGGTTTTACAGACAAGGCATGGGGTCTGACGGAAGATGCAGCGGCTACGAATCCGCTGATTTCCACCGACAGCACCGGAGCAACCATAGCCAACGGAAAAATCAGCGCCCATATATCAAACTCCGGTGTCCTTACCTTTTTCAAAAATGGTCATCAGATACTAAAAGAATACAACCGCTGCTACGACCCAGCCGCCAGCAGAGAAACCTGCTGTACCAAAGTAGTGCACCGTGAATGGAAAGGACTTCGTGGCGGCCAGTACCGTCTTACTGTCCGGTTCAATCCCAATGACGATGAAAAACTGTTTGGCATGGGCCAGTACGGCATGCCCTATCTTGATCTTAAAGGCTGCTCACTGGAACTTGCCCAGCGGAACGGCCAGATTTCCATTCCCTTTGCCGTTTCCAGTCTGGGATACGGCTTTTTGTGGAATCATCCAGGCATCGGTAACGCTACCTTTGGCAAAAACCTGACGGAATGGACCGCAGAATGCATTACTGACATGGACTACTGGATTACCGCCGGTGACACCCCTGCAGAAATTCTTGAGCACTACACTGCCGTTACCGGGCGGGCACCTGTTATGGACAGCAGTTATCTTGGATTCTGGCAGTGCAAGCTGCGGTACCGCACTCAGCAGGAAGTACTTGATGTAGCACGCCGGTACAAAGAGCTGGGCATTCACCTTGATGTTATCGTCATAGACTTTTTTCACTGGATCCGCCAGGGAGACTGGGGTTTTGACAGTGAGTACTGGCCAGATCCCAAAGCCATGTGTGACGAACTGCATGCCATGGGCACAAAAGTTATGGTCAGTATCTGGCCAAGCGTAGATAAAAAAAGCATCCATTTTGCAGAAATGCAGGACAAGGGATTTCTGGTGCGTACAGAACGGGGTTCAACCCAAACGTATGACTTTCAGGGAGACTGCATCACCTTTGATGCCACAAATCCTGCTGCCCGTGAATACATCTGGAATATTGCAG
This sequence comes from Treponemataceae bacterium, assembly GCA_045597345.1. GTDB lineage: Bacteria > Spirochaetota > Spirochaetia > Treponematales > Treponemataceae > Treponema_I. The sequence goes on along the minus strand of JAZLJW010000282.1, from coordinate 13,743 downwards.
AAGAAAGTTATGTAAAATACGGCATAGATATGTTCTGGCTTGATAACGCAGAGCCTGACTATGCTGTGTACGACTGGGAAAACTACCGGTATCAGATGGGGCCAGCTCTTGCCTGCACCAACATATATCCCAAATGTTACAATCAGGCGTTTTACGATGGCATGAAGGCCATGGGTAAAAAAGACATTGTAAACCTGACCAGAAGCGGTTGGGTTGGCAGCCAGAAACTGGGAGCAGTACTGTGGAACGGCGATGTGCAGTCTACCTGGGAATGTCTGGAAGATTCCATAAGTCAGGGGCAGAACATGGGACTGTGCGGCTTTCCCTGGTGGAATACCGATATCGGCGGATTCATGTGGGGGAACGCAGAAAGCGATGATTTTAAGGAACTGCTGGTCCGCTGGGCACAGTTTGCCGTCTGGAGCCCCATCATGCGCCTGCACGGCGACCGCGACCCCCATGATACGCCGCCACTGTGTAAAGATCCCCAGCAGGATTACGGCGGCGGCTACCTGTTTACCGGCCGTCCCAATGAAATCTGGAGTTACGGAGAAGAAGTACAGCGCCACTTAACCCGGCAGATTCAGCTGCGTGAAAGCCTGCGGCCGTATTTGAGCACTCTTGCAGAAGAAGCCCATGCCAACGGAGCTCCCATCATGCGCCCCATGTTCTATGAATTCCCTAAAGACGACCTTTGCTGGACGCTCCGCGACCAGTACATGTTCGGCAGCAAGTATCTGGTAGCCCCGGTAACCAAACCGGGATGTGTCAGCCGCCGGGTATATCTTCCGGCCGGAACCTGGACCGATATTACCACAGGCGAAACCTATGGCCCAGGCTGGGTAGAAATCCCCGTCACCCTGGAAAGCATCCCGGTTTTAACCAAAGACTGAATCACTGGTAGAACTTCATAGCCTTTTCAGCCGGTAATGGCCGTGAATACAGATATCCCTGTATATAGTCAAAGCCGGCTTTTTCTACAAATTCTTTCTGCTGCAGGTTTTCAACCCCTTCTACAACCGTTGAAAAACCATTGGCCTTGCAGAACCTGGCCAAAAGCAGAAAGAGTTCCCGTGATTTTTTATCTTCCAGAGCCTTAATCATAAAACTCTTGTCAAATTTAATGGTCTTAAACGGAATGCCGATGACCCGGTCAAGGTTTGAATACCCGGTACCAAAGTCATCAAGGTAAAACGTTATGCCGAATTCTGACAGCTTTTTAATGTTTTCAATGATGACCGAATAATCCGTAATAGAGGTACTTTCCGTAATTTCAAGGCGGATACGCTCCGGATTGGCACCAACGTGACGCAGAATGCCCAGAACTTCCGCATAAAACAGCGGATTTGTAAGTTCCACCGTAGAAACATTAACCGTAAGGGCATCAAAATCGCAGGTTTTCTCCATCAGCACCGTCTGCTGAGCCGCTTTACTCAGCATAATCCGGGTAAACATATGGATAACGCCAATTTCCTCAGCCAGCGGAATGAATTCATCCGGGTAAATCGTCGTGCCTTCAATTTCCATACGCATCAGCGTTTCACCGGTTCTAAAGTCATTCTCTTTAATGCTGTAAATAGGTTGGATAAGCAGCTGGATCCGTTCATCATCCAGTTCGTTTTTCTGCTGGATTTCGTACAGATTTTTTTCAATGAACAGGCGGCGCTTGAACATAACTGCATCACCATTTTCCACCGTAAGAATCTGGATAAAGTCGGTTTCGCCAAACAGACGGCTTTTGTAACTGAGCAGGCTGAGATATTCATCAACATCGGTAATTTCCCGGTGATTCCACGAAACCAGAATATGCATGGAAGAAGTAAATACCGAATCGTCCATATATACCGGCAGGGTAAAAATGTCCATCAACTGCTTTTTTACCGTCTCTGCCTCATCATCGTTACGAACCGGACACACCATAACGTAATTGAACGACGAAATACCGTACACTTTGATGCGCGAATCAATCTGTTCTACCTTACGGCTGAGAAAGTTGTACAGATAGACAATTTTTTCATCAGATTCAGAAATATCACTTTTGGTCAGCATGGGAGAGCGGATGGACACCAGCAGAAAGTCACGGTCTGCATTCAACAACCGCTTGAGATGATTCCGGTACGAAAAAAAACGCTGGCAGCCGGTTACTTCATCGTACTGGGCTACATGAAACAGAATGTAGAATACAAAAAAGGGTGTGGTAAACGTTGCGCAGATAAAATAGGCCGTATGAAAATAGAACTGAGACAGCACCCCGATAAGTTCAAAAGGCAGGAAAATGGCTGATCCCATAAAAACGATGCGGGAAACGTGTTTTCTGTTGGTAAATGTATGAATACCGGCCACAATAAGGGCAATGATGCTGCAAAGCACGTAGGCATCAGACTGTACGGAAAGGATGTAGCGTCCGTCCTGGTAATCAAGAAGATTTCCGTTGATAAGCGGAACTGCCAGAATGCCATGCCAGACTGCAGAAAGCAGCACCAGCATGAGTATGGTTTCCCGCCGTTGGTTACGGCGGCGGTACGACAGGTTGACAAAGTAGTACAGCAGAAAGTCCAGGGTCAGTACATAACTGATGCTGAAAAGTACATAGAAAAAATGGAACGGCAGGATGTCGTGGGTTGTATCCATGATGATAGTACAACCCAACAGCCCGATGTGCAGCACCATGGTCGTGAATGCACTGGTTAATCCGGCGTAAAAGATTTTCATCATGTACGTTTTTTCCGGCCGGGAAAATCCGATGATGATGTACAGTATGAGAATTAACTGCAGCATGACTACTTCTGTAGTGATGTCATAGGTATGAAAATAGGTGTACCAGAAATCTGCTATAGCATGAAAAAACAAAATCGCTCCTATGTAATCTATTTATAGATATGTTTACCGTAACTATCCGCCAGAGTCTATACCATTCTCACCCATAAAAAATTACGCTTTTCCGTCGATTTCACTGTATACAGTGAAATAAGTTGATGAAACTTATTTCAGCGCTGGCTCGCCATTGCTCGCCGCGCTGAAATAATGATTACTCAGCATCCCGACTGTATCTGCCGGGAACCATATCTTTTTCGGAGAAGATCGTATGAAAATTTTCAAACCCGTATTGGCAGCCCTTGCTGTATTGGCAGTTATGAGCGTTATCAGCTGTGAACACCCAGCTGCAGATACCCCAGAACCCGCAAAACCTGTGTATAGTGAAATTACTGAGCAAGACGAAGATGGAGTAACTACCTTCAAAGTTGTTTCCTGGGAATTACCAGAAGGTGTTTCTGTAAAAACTACAAAGCTTACTCTCCCGGACTGGCTTTTAGAAGAAGCCGATCCTGATGATCCAGTCCCTACTGAACTTCTTGCATTATTGGAATATAACGATGAAGCGACTCTCGAATCTTACACTGCATTGTTTGAAGAATATCTGCCTGAAGCATTTATCGAAGAACTGTTAAGTCATGAAGATTTTGAAGGCATGACTGAAGCAGATTTGACACCTGAATTGCTTAATGAATTTTCCAAACCGTTACCATGGCAGTACGCAGCTGGCTATTTAGTTGGAACAGGTGCGTACATGGATAACAACACATTCTATGGTATCGTAAACCAAATTTACGTTACTGATGAAAGTACCTGGGATTCATTGGAAATGTACGAGTCAGCAATTGAATGGGAATTTACCGACGGTACAAAAATCACCACGTTATTCACTGAATTTGCAGTAATGTAATACAGCCCTCTGATTACTACTGGTTCAGGCTTTTCTAAAACACCCTGAACCAGTACCTTCACCCACCCTTATTAAACAACAAACAAGCCTTACCCGAGTTTCATTGCATACAGTGAAACAATTGCAGCATCAATCCCCCTGCATGTATTGCAGAGACCCTACTTTTTCAGGAGATGATGTTATGAAACTTATTAAACCCGTATTGGCAGCCCTTGCTGTACTGGCAGTTATGAGCGTTATCAGCTGTAAACACCCAGCTGCAGATTCAGTTGAAGATCCCGAACCAGCTAAACCGGTATACACTGACTATACTACCGAAGTTGGTGAAGGAACCGCTATATTTAAAACTGTATACTGGGAAATACCGGAAGGTGTAACCATTCAGAAAGCTACTTTAAAATCTGAAAAATATTCTCTTCCTGCAGATGAACCAACAGAAATTCTTGAAAGGGAAAACTGTTCAACATATGATGCGTTCTTCAAGAAAATTATCGATGTTTTGACCGACGAAGCTGCCGAATTCTTAGGTAAAGCTGCTGCTTCTGTTACAGAAGAAGAATTAGAAGCATATGTTCTTGAAAATTCAGATATTAATGTTGAGAATGTACCCTATCTGTTCCAGATAGCATTGTTTGGTGGTTATATGAGCTATGTGAAAGAAAATGTCTTTTACGGTGTAGTAGACTATGGTGTGGATTTTACCGATCCTGATCGGAATGATATGTTTTATCTCGATATGTTCGGGTTTACCACCGATTGGGAATTCTCTGATGGAACAATTATTACCACATTAACCATACCAGATATTCGCTAACCCATTAACGCACTAATCAAACTGCAGCCGCTCAGACCATCTGGGCGGCTTTTTTTTCTTACGGAATTTCCACCGTAAAGCTGTATTATCCGTACCCAATTGCGCTTTACCGCTTAAAAGCCCGGTACCACCTGATTCAAGTGGTAATTTTTTACGGACTACCGCCTGTATAGGAAGTTTTTTCCAAGGCTATGTCCGTAAAAGCAAAAAAAAAGCTTCAAGATTTTCATCTTGAAGCTTTTAGCTCTCCCGCCAGGATTTGAACCAGGGACCCTCTGATTAACAGTCAGATGCTCTAACCAGCTGAGCTACAGGAGAATGTCTGCTTTGCTGAGTGCGTGTCGCACTACTGCGCTGCAACGTTTGTTATACTATAAAAATGAGCAGAAAGTGTCAAGCACCCTTACACACTTCTGCTCAATTTTTTTTAGAACTTTTCAGAACGGAATTTCCGGCATATCATCAAGCAGCGATTCTTCATCATCATCAACTCCGATATCAAGTTCCGGGATATCCGGCATCTCTTCATCGATATTAAAGGTATCATCCTTATCAGACATCTAAAATCTCCTTAAGAACAGCAAGCCCAGTATCTATTTCTTTTTGAGTAATGACAAGCGGAGGTAAGAAACGGAGCGTCTGTACCCCGGCAGTAGTTATGCAGAGCCCTTTTTCAAGGCATTTTTTCTGAATAGCTCCTGCAGATTCTGCAATATCGATACCGATCATCAGGCCTTTGCCCCGCACATCGGTAATGCAGTTCAGGTTCCAGCCTTTTACCGTATTGCGGATGTACTCACCTTTTTCCCGAACCTCTGCCAGGAATCCGGGTTTTGTCAGTTCATTGATGACTACGTTTCCGGCTGCGCAGGCAAGAGGGTTTCCGGCAAAGGTAGACTGATGATCTCCTGCCACAAACACGTCTTTTGCTGCCCCGCGGTACAGACAGGCTCCCATAGGAACACCGCCGGCAATACCTTTTGCAAGCGTTACGGCTTCCGGCATGAATCCCAGTGGATCAGATGCCAGTAAGGTTCCCGTGCGGCCCATGCCGGTCTGTACTTCATCGGCAATGACCATGGCACCGGCATTGCGTGCGGCAGTGGCAGCAGCTTTTGCCCAGTCAGCATCAATAAGATTTACGCCGCCTTCTCCCTGAACGCATTCAATCATCAGTGCACAGACAGAATCGTCAAACATGGTGTCCAGTTCTTCAAAACTGTTGGCAGTCAGATACTTGAATCCGTCTGGATAAGGAGCAAAGCAGTCGGGATGAAACTTATCCTGGCCGGTAGCTTTTAAGGTAGTTACGGTGCGTCCGTGGAACGATTTTTTCAGGGTTACAATGACATTGCGCTTAACATCACTTTTACGCATAACGCCGCAGCAGTCTGCCATGGCACCGGTCTGAACCAGCCAGCCGTACTTGCGGGCCAGTTTGATGGCAGCTTCGTTGGCTTCTGCGCCACTGTTGCCAAAGTATACTTTGTCAAAACCGGTTTCACGCAGCAGGTTTTCTACAAATTCCAGCTGGATATCGCTGGTGTAGTAATTGGAAATGTGAATCTGTTTTTTTGCCTGTTTTGCTACAGCCTTAGCCAGTTTTTTATGATTGTGCCCCAGACAGTTAACACCGATGCCGGAAACAAAGTCGATGTACTTTTTACCGGATACGTCAGTCATGGTGGCGCCTTTTCCGCTTGCAAAGGTCAGGTCAAAGCTGCCAAAGTTATTGGCGATTTTTGTTTTATCAGCCATATATGTTCTCCTATTTCTTAATCAAATCAATTTGATGCATCTACCGGATTCGTCGATTTTTTCACTCAGGTTCGTGAAAAACTTATCGTTTCTGAAGTACATCAGTCAGATGGCTGCCGGCGCCAAGAAGTTCCGGGCGTTCGGCGTTGCACATCTGAAACTGTACAAAAGCGTCGTAACTTTCTGCACTCATGGCGTTCAGTTCACGGCGCATATAGTCAGCAGGCCCGTCCGGGCTGAACATGGTTACCCGTTCAAGTCCTGCAGCCTTGCTGAGACGGCGCGCATCGTCAAGACGCACGTAGTCATATAATTCATCGTCAGAAGCCCGCACGTGGAACGTATCATCAACTCCACCGGCGGCTCGCAGCCCGGGCATCCGGTCTTCTGCAAAACACCAGGTTAGAATACTGTACTCGTTCAGTACGTAGGCTACCAGAATATAGCCGCCCGGTTTGGTTACCCGGCGGGCTTCGTTCAGCACCTTCAGCTTTTCTGTATCACCGTGCAGGTGGTACAAAGGACCGAACACCAGCGTCAGGTCAAAGGTGTCATCGTCCAGAAACGAAAGGTCACGGGCATCACGGTTCCAGACCTTTACGCCGGTTTTCTGGGCGCGGATCTGTTCTGCATTGTGCTTCACCAGTTCTACGGCGGTAACATCGTATCCCTGACGGAACAGTTCCACGCTGTAGCGGCCGGTGCCGGCTCCCAGATCAAGAATCTTCAGCTGCCGTGAGCCTGAGGCTTCGACTTCGCTCAGCCGCCCTGATTCGCCACGCAGGATCCCTGATTCGCAACGCAGGATCCCTGAGCTTGGCGAAGGGTCCGAAGTCTCACAGCGGCTTGCAGGATCCGTTTTCTGCAACTGCGTCAGATACCGGGTAATGAACTGCATGTTCACCACAAATTCCACGTTACCGTGTCGGGTCGTAAGCCGGTGGTTTTCCTTATGCTTGTTGTAATACTGATGAATATCCATCTTTTCAGGCATATCAGTTTTCCCGGTCCTTCTGAGCTTCTATCCAGCCTTCCAATGCCGGAACCCATTCCATCAAACTATGCTCTTCGTCAGCCGCAGGCAGCGCTACCCGCGTTTTCTGCCGTTCGTTCCACAGTCCCTGCTGGGTCATCCGGTCACATTTCATCGCCCCGTACCGCTCTTTATAGGGAATATACATTCCCAGATCCCAGTACAGGAACCCGCTGTACATCAGCATAAGCCCCAGAATGGACATCTGTACGGTACCGCTGTGCTTTTCCGTATGGAAACCGCTTAAGCTGGCATACACGTTACCAGTGATAAACCCGATTTCGCCGGCAATCAGTCTGTCACCGCGCCAGATTTCTACTGAATCAACGCTGACATAGCGTCCCGGTTTTTCGTGAATCTGCCGGTAGCAGTTCACCAGATCATCAGTCAGCCAGGTATCACCATACGCTGTCTTGATTCCATCCACAACTGCATCAAAAGCTTTGTTGCAGGTTATGGTGCAGTCTGCAAAATATTTTTTTACGAACTTTGCCGCTTCATGGGGCACATGGAAATTACTCCAGAAAATCAGTTCCTTTATCCCATGATGACGAATCTGCAGAAAAGCCTTGCCATCCAAAGTGCTGCTCATGGGAAAATACCCCAGCCGCATAGCTTCCTTTATCAAAGGAACCGTTACCTTTGTGCTGACAGCATCTTCAAAAATCGTGCGCGCAATGTACTCATCATAGGGGTTCAGTTCCGGTATGCGCGAATCTTCATCCGGCAGCACTGCTTCCAGCGGATTTGATTCTCCGCTCAAGTAGCGCTGAATAAATGCATTCAGCTGGTTTATCCCTTCTTCATAAGACAGACCGCCTCTGCGTACCAGAAACTGCTCGTAGTTAACCGGCAGCGTAAAGTACAGACTTTGCAAATCTGCAGCCTTTTCAATATGTACCGCTGCTCCCAACAGGATGGCAGCCATCTGGTCATCTATTTCCAGATTTTCAAAATACTCATCAAGGTCTTTGGGGCGGTCACTTTTTTTGGGAAACCGCCACGCAACAAGTTCATCTAACGTCATATCACCTTCATCGGCAGATTCAGTGAATCATCGTACCAATACCCCGGTCGCTGAACATTTCAATCAGGAGTGAATGCGGTACACGGCCGTCAATGATATGGGTTCTGGGGACTCCACCATTCAGGGCTTCCATACAGCATTCGATTTTCGGAATCATGCCTGATGAGATGACGCCGGTAGCAATCATGCTGGGGATAGCGGTACGTTCAATGCGCTTGATAAGGCTATCCGGATCTTCAACGTTACGGAGAACACCGGGAACATTGGTCAGCTGTACGAATTTTTCAGCCTTAAGGGCAACGGCAATTTTTGCAGCTGCCGTATCAGCGTTGATGTTGTAGCGGGCATCATCGCCCTGTTCGCCCATGGCAACAGTGCTGATAACGGGAATGAAGCCCTGATCCAGAAGACTCAGAATGATTTCCGGGTTTACTTCAGTAACATCACCCACAAAGCCCAGATCTGCGCCGTCTTTGTTGATTTTCTTTGCCCGGAGCAGACCGCTGTCTACGCCGCTCAAACCTACAGCCTTACCACCCTGCTGCAGCAGAATACCCACAATATCCTTGTTCAGTTTTCCGGTCAGTACCATCTGGACAATTTCCATGGTTTCGGCATCGGTATAGCGCAGTCCGTTAACAAACCTGCTTTCTTTTCCGACGCGTTCCAGCATGTTGTTGATTTCAGGACCGCCGCCGTGAACCAGTACAACCTGAATACCAATGGTGTTCAGAAGGACAATATCTTCCATAACGGCTTTTTTCAGTTCTTCGTTGAGCATGGCGTTTCCGCCGTATTTTACGACAACAATTTTACCAACCCACTGCTTAAAGTATGGCAGTGCCTGGGCCAGAACTTCTGACCACTGGGCATTATTCAAAAGTGATTTTTCGTCGTTCATATCAGGTTCTGTAATCTCCGTTGATTTTTACGTAGTTATAGGTCAGGTCGCAGCCCCAGGCAGTACCGGTGGCGTTTCCGTCTTCCAGATCTACCAGAATGTCTACTTCTTCTTCACTCAGAATGATTTTGGCTTTGTCTTCATCAAAGTTCAGCGGTACCCCGTGGTCAAATACCTTGATGATGCTGCCGCCACTGGCCTGGCTCTTGAAAGAAACACTGCATTTTTCAGGAGTAAAGAATTCTCCGCTGTATCCCAAAGCACAGAGAATGCGGCCCCAGTTGGCATCCTTACCAAAGAAGGCGGCCTTTACCAGACTTGAGCTGATAACGCTTTTTGCCAGAGCCCGGGCGGTAGGAACGTCTACGGCACCGGATACGGTACATTCCAACAGGTGCTCAGCCCCTTCACCATCGGCTGCAATTTTCCGTGCCATCATGGTGTTCAGGGTATTCAGGGCTTCAAGGAATGCATCATAGTCTGCACCCTTGGTGGTAATTTCTGCATTGCCGGCAAGACCGTTGGCCAGACACAAAAGGGTGTCGTTGGTACTGGTGTCCCCATCTACAGAAATACAGTTGTAGGTGCCGGCAATGCTTTCCCTAAGGGCTGCTTCCAGCATGTCACCGCTGATGGCACAGTCAGTAGTAATGAATCCCAGCATGGTTCCCATATTGATGTGGATCATGCCGCTACCTTTAGCCATGGTACCCAGCGTTACGGTTTTGCCGCCGATTTCCGTCTGAACGGCACATTCCTTATATTTGGTATCGGTAGTCATAATGGCCACACGTGCGTTTTCATGACCTTCCTTGCTCAATCCGGCAGCAAGTTCATCAGCGTGGCTTTCAATTACAGAAACATTCAGCTGCTGGCCGATAACGCCGGTAGAACATACCAGCACGTCTTCTTCTGCTATGGCTCCCCATTTGCCGCATTTTGCAAGAGCAGCAGCGGCTGCAGCAGTCATCCGTTTAGCGTTGGCAGCTCCTTCGGCTCCAGTACAGGCATTGGCGTTACCGCTGTTTGCAATAACAGCCTGAGCACGGTGACGGGATACGCGCTCTTTAGAAAGTTTAACAGGTTCTGCCTTTACTTTGTTCTGAGTAAATACACCGGCAGCAGTACAGAGTTTTTCTGATACGATCAGTGCGGTGTCCGGTTTGGTGCGGCCGGCTTTTACGCCGCTGAGTACACCGTTGGCAAAAAAGCCGTTTGGAGCAGTTACGCCCCCGTCAATAAACTGCATAATTATACACCTCGTATAAATAAATATACAGTAAATATAGAACTTATAGGGGACTTTATGCAAGTATATGCATTAATTTGCAAGGACAACCTGATTTTTTCCTGACGTTTTGCCCCGGTACAAGGCATTATCAGCTTTATTAATCAACTCATGAATCATCATGTCAGGTTCAGAAAATGCACAGCCTATGGTAACCGTTACTTGAACAGAGCCTGTAGAAGTGCGTACAGAAAGATTCCGGATATCTGTAAGTATGTTGTTTAAAATGCTTATATTAGCCGTTTTTGAAGAATGCATTTGAGTGACAATAAGGAATTCTTCCCCTCCCCATCTGCAGCACCAGGTTACATCATCCACGTACCTTGAAAGCACCGCAGCTATAGCCACCAGGATTTTGTCGCCTTCATTGTGGCCCAGGGTATCATTTTTCTCTTTAAAATCGTCAATATCAAGAATTGCTATGGTATACGGTTTTTGCTGGCGAACCCACTCGTTCTGCAGAATATCGAAATATTGCCGGATACCACGCCGGTTAAGCAGATTAGTCAAAGGATCCATATTTACTGCACGCTGGAGATTATTAACGGCGTTTACCAGACGATGCCGGTAACTGTCGGCAAAAAAAATAATGAACAGCAACGAAAAAATACTGTTTATGCAATTCATGATAAAAAGTGCATGACTATCCAACGCATACAGAGGAGTAATCTGTGTTCCATGGCTTACAGCCGTTATGTATGCAATGAACGATCCAACTTCAATCACACTGGAAATAAGCGAGGTACGCTCCGCTCGTGTTGAATAGGTTAAGAAAAATGAAGCAGCAAGCGTTGCAAAGAAATAGTTCTGAAATCCGGATTCAATTCCTGTGCAGAAAATAGCGATATACACCTGAATCCACACACCGATTACCGTAACCAAAATGGCATTAACTGGTTTTATTGGATGAAAATGGTGAACAGTCCACAGTATTGCAAAGAATGCAATGGCACCTGCGTTTTGCCAGATAAACACCGGAAAAGCATGAGAAATAACGGTCAGCAGCAGTAATATCAGATGCATGCATACCAATACCAGCGTTCCAAGCTGAAATGGTTTTTGTGAAATAAGTCTGAAGATGCCGCCATTTTTTTTCATTGCGCTACCTGATGCAAAAATGATACCATACTTTTATTGAAAGGAACTATGTCCATGAAAAAAAGAACTATCACGCTTTCTGCCGTAATTATTCTACTGCTTCTGACTGCTGCAGGATGTGCCTCCCGACCAGTAGCTCTCGAAACCGACACTCCTGACCAGCTGATTCAAAAGGCGCAGGAAAGTTACGATAAAGGAAACAGCTACGATGCTGTCTATTTCTACCAGACCATGCTCGACTGGTACGGAGACAGCAATGCAGAGTATCTCGTCATAGGCAAATACGAGATTGCCCATCTGTTGGTAAAACAGGGAAAAACTGATACCGCAGTCCAATACCTTACTGAATTACTGCAGCTTTACGACGATGAAACTTTGACCCAGCAGCTGCCTGCAGACTACCGCAAACTGGCAACACTGGAACTGAACCGCATTAAAAATAAAAAATAACTACCGTCTACGGCGTTCAGCCTTATCATCAGGCGTAATGATAGCTTCTATCGTTACGCCTTTTTTTTCTGCAACCTGCTCTACCAGTTCTTTTGTTGCCTTCAACGTAGTCCCTCGTGGCGTAGGATGTGGTTCAGCATCCCCTATGAGAATAACATGACGGGCTGCATTCATCCGCCAGTTATAGAATTCTACAGCGCCATACAGAGCTTCATATACCGCTTCCGGAACATCGCCGCCTTCAATTCCAATGATCTTGAAACTATTCAGATTCTTCAGGAATTCATCCACCGAAGCAGTAAACGGGAAAATCTTCAATGGCAACCCGCGATACCTGAAATTGTCAACATAATCACGGTACAGCAGAAGCCCCAGACGGACATCATTGCTTTTTGCCTGAATGCTGTTCAAAAGACGTTCTTTTATGTCTTTTCTTACAGTGGCAATATCATCCTGCATGGAACCGGTTGCATCTATGGCAAATACGATATCAACAGGTCCAGGCGGAATATTGTCGATAATGGTAATAATGTCGTCAATAATGGTTTCCGGGCCCTTGGAATACGTCAGAAAACTACTGATTGCTTCAAAACTGGCTGCTGCCATGGGGTTATAATCATCCGTCAATTCAACTATCGGTTCAGGTTCCTTTTCAATTTTCGGTTCCGGCACTGCAGGCTTTTTTACTACCCGCCGTTTTTCAACAAAATTGAACATGAACGGGTTATCCATAAAGGCACCGGAATAGTCACCATACGGTTTTTCAAAGGAACGGATATTGATGAATGTTCCCATGGAAATATGCACTTCGCCGTTCCGGCTCCAGGGATACCCATAATAAATCGTATCAGGAATATAGATATGAAAAGCATCTCCACCCAGTTTTTCATCATATTCTGCAGTTGAGTCCATCAGACTGTACCGGCCATACTGACTGTTCAGAAATTCCCCATTTAAAATACGTTTTTCATCACCGTTAACAGTATTCCACTCGCCGGCACGATAGGCATAATTTGCTTCCTGCCCGGTAGGGTCTTTTGTGGTTTCAACCAGCATTACTGACTGGATACCTGCTTTCTGGCGGATATACAGGTGATAGCCACCTGCCGGGTCACTTTCCAGCCGGATATCTGATGATTCTACCATCAGATCCTGGGCCCATAGGACAACGAAACAGCTTAAGAACATACTTACTGCAGCTAAACACTTTTTCATATATTCAATATCGGAAAATTTTATCTTGAGTTTTATCGGGATATTCTTTTTTCCTATTGTGTGATAAAGTTAGATTGTATAACTTTAGTCTCACTTCATTTTTTTGTTTGAGACTTTTCGGTGGATGGCTTTTCTTTTGGACAATTCTTTCGATCCTAATGCCTTCGAATCTGTAGATTTAGATGAATTTTACGATTCTGAAGAACTTAACAGTCAAAAAGATTTCTCGACAGATCTGGTTGTTCTTACTGAACGCGAACAGATTCTCTACAATGTTTTTGTAGACAGAATGACTGAGGTTTCACCGGAAACACTCGCCGTTGTATCAGACCGGCTGGCAGACCTGGAACGTCTGGCACGGAATATTGCACACTTTCCATCACTTCTACAGGCGCAATATATCGGTATTGCAGTAAATACCCCTGAAGACCTGAT
>JAZLJW010000281.1:0-15038 GCA_045597345.1 Treponemataceae bacterium | reverse complement strand
TTTTACCTGGGGTACTGAATACGAAAGTTCATTTCACCGCGACCATATAGGACAGTACACAGTAGATGATTCATATTTCATGCCTACAGTACGCAATCTCCCTGTATTTCCTGAAGAAGATGTGATACCTGGAAGCCACTGGTATGCTGACGGCTATGAAGTGCACGATATGCGGCGTGATTTTGCCATGACAAAACCGCTTAAAGTTCCCTTTACGGCTACCTATACGTATCAGGGAACTGAAGAAGCTGAAGACCGGACTCTCCATGTTATTACCGCCGAATATACGCTGTATACTGAATATCCTGTACCCCGTGGAGCAGATGGTTCGTATCCCGTTACGGTTATGGGTTTTTCCAGTCGAACCATCTATTTTGACAATGATATTGGCAAAGTGATTACCTGGAAGGAAAATTTCCGTATTGTCCTTGAAACCAAACGGGGTGATCATATCGAATACCGGGGTGAATCACAGACAGAAGTTGATAAAAGTTCTCTGCCGGATCGTACCGCCATGGTTGCAGCCCTTCAGGAACAGATTGAATCACTGGGTATTGAAAATACTGCTGTTGTGGCAACAGACCAAGGGGTAACCATCAGCATTGAAAATATTCAATTCTTGCCGGATTCAGCATGGCTTGCACCGGAAGAAAAAGAAAAACTTACCGCAATAGCACAAATGCTTGCTCCATTTACCCAAAATGATCTTCTGATAACCGGCCATACTGCACGGATAGGAAGTGAAGATTCCTGTCAGACGCTTTCATTACAGCGGGCCCACGCAGTTGCCGACTATTTGAAGAATATCGGTGTAAAAGACGAATATCATATTTTTACCCAGGGGATGGGATCGCGGGTTCCCGTTGCAGACAACACTACTGAAACTGGAAGAGAACGAAACCGTCGGGTTGAAATTACGATAATTGAATAAGATGTCAGTCAGACTGAATGTCTGACTGACGTAACGGGTTTTGCTGACGCAAAATCCGAACCTTTTCAAGGAGAGTTGTATGAGATATGTGTTTGTAGTAAATCCTGTAGCAGGAAGCGGAAAAGCAGTACACACAATAAAAACTGCAATTGCCAATCTGCCTGAACGGGATTCTTGCGAAATTATTGAGACTACTGGGATTGGCGATGCTACTACAAAAGTTCAACAATATATAGAAAATCATAAAACAGAAGAAATCCGTTTTTTTGCCTGTGGTGGAGATGGAACCATTAATGAGGTTGTAAACGGCATGATGAAAGGTGGGGCTCAGAATACTGCAAATATTAGTTTTTCAGTATATCCCTGTGGCAGTGGCAACGATTTTGTAAAAACTTTTGGCGGCGCTGACGTATTCCTTGATATTGAAAAGTTGCTGCATGCACCAAAGCGGCCTTTGGATATTATTGAAGCCGATGGAAAGTACTGTGTTAATGTATTGAATTTTGGATTTGAAGCAAAAGTTGCAGCAGAAATGGAAATTGGTCGGGCACGACGCGGTCACGGCAGCAAAAGTGATTATACAAAAGGTATTGTAAAAGCGCTGTTCACCAGTATGAAAAATTCCTGCTCCGTTGAGGTTGACGGTGAAGTGTTGAATCCCAGTGGAACAATACTGTTATGTACTGTTGCAAACGGACAGTATGTAGGTGGCTCATTTCAGTGTGCACCACGGGCAAAAAGTGATGATGGTCTGCTGGATGTCTGTCTGGTAGACCCCATCTCGCAATTCAAGTTCATTACCATGGTGGGATTGTATGAAAAAGGAGAGCATCTTGATTCTCCCCGCATGAAAGATATTACCCACTGGAAACAGGGAAAATCCATTACCGTCCGTGCACCGGAAGGCTTTATCTACTGTGTAGATGGCGAACTCATCCACAAAAATGAATTTACCGCCACCTGTATCCCCGCCGCCCTGCAATTTGCCGTGCCGGAGGCGAACTAAAATGTATGAAGTTAGAGTAGAAGCCGACTTTGCGGCTGCCCACTATTTAAAGGATTATCACGGCAAGTGCGAAAACCTGCACGGCCATAACTATCAGGTATTTGCCCACGCCAGGGGAACCGAACTGGACGAGGGCGGCATGCTCTTAGACTTTACCCAATTGAAGGGTGCCCTGCGAGCCGTGTGCAAAAAAGTAGACCACACCAACCTGAACGATCTTACAGACCCGGCCACAGGAGAGCTGGTATTCAAGAATAATCCCAGTGCTGAACGCATAGCCACCTGGATTTTCCACCAGATTGAGCATCAGCTGGAGTCTGATCCGGAAACAGCAGGAACTGCAAAACTGCTGTATGCTGTAGATGTGTTTGAAACGCCTACCAGCCGGGCCCGCTACATCCGGGATTAATAAAAAAATAATCCCGCCGAAAAGAAATAAAAACGCAAAATATCGGGTATACTGAATCTCAGTTGACTACAGTTGTCAGCTGAGATTTTTTTTAAGGATTATCTATGAATTTCTGGGATATTGAAGTCTGGAGCTTTTTCAGCCTGGTGACGGTACTATTATCAGTTTTGCTACTGGCCAACATTCTGAAAAAGTATTTCAAATTTCTGCGGGATTCTCTCGTTCCTACCTCTGTTTTGGGAGGATTGATCCTGCTGATTATCGCTACCATCTGGAAAATGGTTACCGGCAACAACATGTTCAATACGGCACTGTTTGCAGGTAACGGCAGCGACAGCCTTGAAACAGTTACCTACCACTGTCTGGCCTTTGGCTTTATTGCCATGACTTTTAAATCCCAGAAAGGGTCAAAAAACGGGAAACGTACTGCCGAAATCTTCAATACCGGTGTTACAACCGTTGCCACCTACCTGATTCAGGGCGTTCTGGGACTCGGTCTTACCATTCTTTGCGCAAAATATATCAGCGGTCTTATTCCGGCTGCCGGAATTCTTTTGCCCTTTGGCTATGGACAGGGAACCGGACAGGCACTGAACTTTGGAAGCATCTACGAAACCGATTACGGTTTTGTGGGCGGAAAAAACTTCGGACTTTCCGTTGCAGCACTGGGATTTCTGTGTGCCAGCATCGGTGGTGTCATTCATCTGAACATTCTTAAAGCAAAAGGGAAAATCAAACCTATTGTTAAAGCTGAAAAAGTTGTTGAAGTAGAAGAGAAAACTCCTGAAGTTGAAATGAACGGCGGTCTTGATGCCTTAACGGTTCAGGTAGCTGCCATTTTCGGCACCTATTTTATTTCATACATGATTATTCTGGTTCTGGGAAAACTTGTGCCGGGATTCATTTCTGTTCTGTACGGGTTCAACTTTTTATTCGGTGTACTGGTAACAGTCCTGATAAAGACGATTTTGAAAGGCCTGCGCAAAATCAAGTTCCTGAAGAACGATTACATTGATTCTGCCTTGATGGATCAGTTGGGCGGATTCTTCTTTGACCTGATGATTGTAGCCGGCATTGCAGCCATTCAGATTGACCTGCTGGCTCAGTACTGGCACGTGCTGCTGATTCTTGGCGCCATTGGATTTGCCATTACCTACTGGTACAACCGCGTTGTTGCACGGGTACTGTTTCCTGAATATGAACAGGCACAGTTCCTTGCCATGTACGGTATGCTTACGGGAACTGCCAGTACCGGTATTATCCTGCTGAAAGAACTGGACAAGAACTTTGATACCCCGGCTGCTGACAATCTGGTTTATCAGAATCTTCCGGCCATTGTGTTCGGATTCCCCATGATGCTGCTGGCAGCGCTGGCTCCTAAAGCTCCACTGGAAACACTGGGCATTCTGGTAGCATTCTTTGCGGTAATGAACATTATCCTGTTCCGCCGCCAGATTTTCTGCCGGAAAAAATAAGCCCTACAGGGACACTTCGACAGGCTCAGTGATTCAGTATCTTTGGGCACTGATCCTGTATCTTTAGGCTCAGTGGCGGTATTTAAAACCGTACCGGAATTTCCATCCGGCACAGATCTTTTTTAATACCACCAACAGTGTAGTCCCCGCTATGGACCATGCTGGCAATTAATGCAGCATCGGCGTGCCCGCCATCGCTTCCGCCCCGCAGAACCTGAGCCATGTGTTCAACGGTGCCGCCACCACCGGAAGCAACTACAGGAACGGGGACGCTATCTGCAATCATGCGGGTAAGATTCAGTTCATAACCGGCGCGGGTGCCGTCGGCATCCATAGAGTTCAAAACGATTTCTCCGGCGCCAAGGCCAACAGCTTTTTCTGCCCACTCTAGAGCGTCAAGACCGGTGGCAACACGGCCGCCGTTAATGTATACCTGATAGCCGCTGGCAAATCCGGGGTCAGCTTTGGCATCCATACCCAGAACGATACACTGATTACCGAAAATGCGGGCACCCTGACTGATCAGTTCCGGGTGTTTTACGGCCTGGCTGTTGAGACTTACTTTTTCAGCTCCTGCCAGAATCGTATCCTTAATGTCATCGATGGTACCAATGCCACCGCCTACACAGAAAGGAATGAACACCTGGGAAGCAACACGGCTGATCAGATCCAGAATAGGACCACGGCCCCGGGCAGAGGCGATAATATCATAGAATACCAGTTCATCAACGCCCTGGCGGTAGTATTCGGCAGCCATTTCAACCGGATCGCCGATATCCACATTGTTCAGGAATTTTACGCCTTTGGTGGTGCGGCCGTCTTTTACATCAAGGCAGACAATGACACGTTTTTTCAGCATGTTGCACCTCCCAAGCCGCCAGCTGGATTCAAGCCGCAAAAGTTCTTCAGAATCTGAAGTCCTGCAGCTCCTGATTTTTCAGGATGGAACTGGGTTGCCACCAGATTTCCGTGCTGAATGATACTGGGGACCGCAATGCCGTAATCAGCCGTAGCTGCAATATCACCGGCGTTCTCAGGCTGGATAACGTATGAATGGACAAAATAGAAATCTGATGTTGCACTGACATCCTTCATGATGGTTGCAGCAGCATGGTCGCTAACCGACAGGTTATTCCATCCCATATGGGGAATTTTCAGTCCCAAAGCAGCGTCATCAACGCCAGCTTCGCGGAACAAAGGCTCAAAATGACGGATCCGGCCGGGGATAAGCCCCAGACAGGGAACATCGCCCTCTTCTGAATAATCGAAAATAATCTGTGAACCAAGACAGATACCCATCAGTGGAATGCCGGCAGCAAAACGGTCCTTGATGAAACTGTCAAAGCCGGTTTCTTTAAGCTGTGCCATGGCGAAGCAGGCGTCGCCTACTCCGGGAAAAATCAGTTTTTCGCAGGATTCCAGTTCTTTGGGAGTTTTTGCACGGATACACTCAATGTTGCAGGCTGCCAGTGCCCGTTCAACGCTTTTAATGTTCCCGGCGTTGTAATCTATTATGCCAATCATACTGTTACTATACAAAAGAACGGACAGCCGTACAACTACCGGAACCACTCAAGCCAGCATCAAAATATTCCGAAAAAAAAGTATGGGTATCGGCCGCATTTTTTCAACAGTAATAAAAGTAATCTCTAATCCTACGGTCATAATCGCCTTTGTATGGGTATTTGCCTATTGGAAGATAGTAAACCTTGTTATGCACTACAAGAAAAAACCACCAAGGCCCGTAGCCAAAAAAACAAATGCGCCACCTCCACCACCTGCCGCAGAGGGAGAAGCCGCTGGAGATACTGGTCTCGAAGCATAAAGTAACCCCTTATAAAGGTATCGTCCCTCTTTTATCAGATTTCGTTCCAGAAGCTTTTTCAAAATACTCACATATTCTTCTTCAGTTGTCCTGTTCCGGTAGTATTTCTGTTCCAATGCACGCGCACAGTCATTTACGGTAAACTGCCGCGGATGACGTTTTATAAACTGCCAAACAGTACGCATATCTGCAGCCTCTGACTGTGATACACCCAGACACCGGTCGCATCCCTGACAGGCAGCCTGTTCCGCATCCATGGCATCAAGCAGAATCTGACGGCGGCATCCGGAACCAAGCGCAAACTGTGCAAGAACAAGATTCCGCGGCACCCGTGTCATGGTTTCATCAGTCGATGAATCTGCAGGTATCGATGCCGCAGTTTTCTGAGCCCGTTCTGTGTCTTCCGGCCCCCATACCAGAAAACTCTTTGCCACGCTGCCATCACGACCGCCGCGCCCTGCTTCCTGAATGAACGCTTCCGCCGTTGCCGGTACATCAAGGTGAATCACTGTTTTGATATCCTTTTTATCAACTCCCATACCAAAAGCACAGGTTGAAGCCATGAGGGCATATTTTTTAGGATAAAACCACTTTTCTACCGCAGACTTTTCTTCCCGCTCAAGGCCGGCATGATAAAAACGTACTGTGTCTATGTGGTCCGGGTGCAGCTCTTTTTCCTGTTCCAGAAGCAGCAGTGCCATGCGTTCTGCCCGTTTACGGGTGCCGCAGAATACCAGAAGCGGTTTTTCTTCACGTTCGGCCAGTTCCAGAACCGCCCGTTCCTTGCAGGCTGCATAGTGTACATAGTAGTGAATGTTAGGCCGGTCGGCTTCGCTACGGACAATACGGGCTGTCCCTGCAAAAAGCACTTCGTTAACCCGTCCCAGAACTTCCGGAGAAGCAGTAGCCGTAAAGGCAGTTACCCGGGGAACCTGCAGTTTTTCGATGATGGTGCCCAGGGTAAGGTACGCTGGTCGGAAAGAATCACCCCATTCAGACACACAGTGGGCTTCATCAATGGCAACGTGTGCTATACCCACTGCAGAAAGCCGCTGAACCAGTTCTTCGCTTTGCAGTACTTCCGGATTGGCAAGGATAACCCGCGCACCACCGGCAAGTTTACGGAAGTTTTCCTCCCGTTCCTGGTCACTTTGGCCGCCCTTAAAGGTAACGCATTCAATGCCGCCTTCAACCAGCCGCCGCTCCTGGTCATTCATCAGGGCAAGAAGAGGATACATAATCAGTGTGGGGCCATCAAGAATCATGGCAGGAACCATAAAACACATGGATTTACCGGCTCCGGTAGGCAGAAGCACTATCTGGCGGACAGGGTCTTCTGACTGATCTAAAATATTGGCGATAACCAGACGCTGCCAGGGATAGAGATACGTAATGCCAAAGGCTTTCTGTGCCTTATGCAGTACCGGATCAAAATCGAACAGCTGGTCGTCATCAATTATTTCTTTCATATCTCGAATTTCTGAATTTTTCATACATAGAATATTGTCTTCGCTCCGCAAAAAAATTGCAGTTTGGCGACAAAATCAGAAAAAAAAAGTACAATAGCTTTATGGAAAAACCTCTTTTTGATCTGTTATCTACCGGATTTTCCGGCCCGAATCTAACGTATAAACGTACTGCCTGCCCGGAGGCAAACCCAACCATTACTGCTTTAGTGTATGATTCCCGCCAGTGTGCACCCGGCGCCCTGTATTTTGCCTGGCCCGGTGTGCATGTTCACGGCAATACCTATATCCCTTCTGCCATTGAAAAAGGTGCCAGCGCCGTTATCTACCAGGATGACATTCCTGCTGAAACCGTTGCTCTTGCTGAAAAAGCAGGCTGTGCTCTGATTCATGTAGCCGACAGCCGTTTTGTTATGGCTCCCGTAGCCGATGCCTTTTACGACAGCCCTTCTTCTAAGATGGTTGTTATTGGCGTTACGGGAACCGAAGGCAAAAGCACCACGGTGTTCTTTATCTGGCAGCTACTGCGCCTCTTGGGGAAAAAAGCCGGATTTTTCAGTACCGTTCAGTGTTCCTATGGCGATGAAGCCATGAATAACCCAGAACATCAGACCACTCCGGAAGCTCCGGTGGTGCAGCAGAAACTGTATCAGATGCTGCAGAATGGCTGCGAATATGCTGTTGTTGAATCGTCTTCCCACGGGCTTTCTACCAAACTGAACCGACTGGGGAACGTGCAGTTTGATATCGGCATCATGATGAACGTTACCCACGAACATCTGGAATTCCACGGCACCCACGAACAGTACAAAAGCGATAAGGCAAACCTGTTCCGCGCTCTGGCACGCTATACCCACACCAAGATGATCGGCGGCGTTGAGCGTACGGTTCCCTGCTTTGGCATTGTCAATGGCGAAGATCCCAGTGCCCAGTATTTTGTAGACGCTGTTGCCGGTTCCTGCCCCGTATATGCGTATACTACAAAAGGTATGGCTGGCGCCGGTGCCGGTAAAAATGGCGTTACACTGCCGGAACTGCCTGCGGTTCATACCCTTTTGGCACAGGCCGTAGACAGCCGGGAAGATTCCGTTACCTTCAGTGTAAGCCGCAGTGACTGTGCCGGGGCAAAAGGTGCCATCCGTTTAAGTGCCGATACGTTCTTTACCCTGAACATGGGCGGTGCCTTTAACGTGTATAATGCCATGGCAACCTTACTGGCCGTATGCGGGGCCACCGGTTCTGATATTGCAGCCATGAGTGAGCAGATTGCACAGATTACCCCGGTTAAAGGCCGCATGACCACCGTTAAAAAAGGTCAGCCATTTGAAGTTATCGTTGACTACGCCCATACGCCGTCTTCTTTCAACACGATTTTTCCGCCCATCCGTAAGCGATGTAATGGTAGAATGATTGTAGTGTTCGGCAGCGGCGGTGAACGCGATACGGCAAAGCGGCCGGAACAGGGACGCATTGCTTCTGAGTTCTGCGACATCGTTATTCTGGCAGATGAAGATCCCCGTGGCGAAGATCCGGTTGCCCTGCTGGAAGACATTGCCGTAGGTGCAGAAAAGAACCTGAAGCGGGGCGAAACCCTGCTCATTATTCCCCACCGGCAGGATGCCATACGCAAAGCCTTTTCTCTGGCTCAAGCCGGCGACATTGTACTGCTTTTGGGAAAGGCTCACGAAAACAGCATTATCTACAAGGATTTCACCATGCCTTACGATGAAATTTCTGAAGCTGAATCAGCTTTGGCTGAAATGGGTTTTTAATTAGGAAGGAGATATATGAACGACAAATTGGTCAACGACTACAAGGCATTTCTTGATGCCGGAAAAACGGAACGCGAATGCGTTAATGAGATTATCCGCCAGGCAGAAGCCAACGGATATAAAGACATTGCAACCTGTGACACCTTAAAACCGGGTGACAAGGTATACGTACAGCACATGGGCAGAGCCATTGCCCTGTTTGCCATGGGTTCTGACGACCTTTCAAAGGGTATGAATATCCTTGGGGCCCACATTGATTCTCCTCGCCTTGACATTAAACAGAACCCTATGTACGAAAAAGATTTCCTGGTATATCTGAACACCCACTATTATGGTGGCATCAAAAAATATCAGTGGCTCACCATTCCCCTGGCTATCCACGGTGTAGTGTGCAAAACCGACGGTACCACCGTAAACGTTTGCATCGGTGAAGATTCAGCTGACCCTGTTCTGTGTATTTCTGACATTCTGCCTCATCTGGCTCAGACTCAGTACACCAAAACTGCTGCTGAATTTGTTCCCGGTGAATCACTGGATCTGATTATCGGTAGCGAAGGTCCTGCAAAACCTGAGGAAAAGAAAGAAGGCGAAGAAAAGGCTGAAGAAAAGAAGGAAGCGGTGAAGGACGCAGCAAAGGCAGCCGTTCTTGCCATGCTGAAAGACAAATACGGATTTGAAGAAGCCGATTTTGCCAGTGCAGAACTGGAAGTAGTGCCAGCCGGTAATGCCCGCGATCTGGGTATTGACCGCACCATGATTCTGGCTTACGGCCAGGACGACCGTTCCTGCGCATACACCAGCGCCCGTGCCCTGTTTGATTCAGCAACCACTACCCGCACCAACTGCTGTCTGTGTGTTGATAAAGAAGAAATCGGGTCTGCCGGCGCCACCGGTATGGCATCCCACTTCTTTGAAAACGCTGTGGCAGAAGTAGTAGCACGGCAGGCTGCAGGATACTCAGAACTGACACTGAAACGCTGCCTGAAGAACAGCACCATGCTCTCAAGTGACGTAAGCGCCGCCTGGGACCCCTTCTATCCGGATGTATTTGACCGCACCAACTCCTGTTTCCTGGGTGGCGGTATTGTATTCAACAAGTACACCGGCAGCCGCGGTAAAGTTGGCGCCAGTGACGCAGCACCTGAGTTCATCGCAAAGATTCGCGGCGCTCTGGATGCAGAAAAGGTACCGTACCAGACTTCTGAGCTGGGAAAAGTTGACCAGGGTGGCGGTGGAACCATCGCTCAGTACTGCGCAAAATACGGTATGGCAGTGCTTGATGCCGGTGTACCGGTACTCAGCATGCACGCACCCCACGAAATCACTGCCAAAGCTGATATCGAGGGTGCCTACGACGCATACTGCGCATTTCTGAAGCACTTTAACTGATTCAGTCAGTACAAAACAAAGGCTGCCCGTCATGCTATCGGGCAGCCTTTGTTTTTGTATGCTATTATTGCACTACTCAGAAAGTCAATTATTTTTTACACATATATATGCAATTATATTTGACACCATACCGTTCAGATAGTACAATTACCGTATGAAGGACAAATTAAAAGAGCTTCGTGAAAAACGAGGACTTTCACAGGCAGCAGTAGCTGCACACATTGGTATTTCCCGACAGATGTACAATAAATATGAGAACGGAGAAGTAGAGCCTTCAATGAAGGCGATAAAGGCTTTGTGTACCTTGTATGCTGTCTCATATGATGAATTTTTAGGTAATCCCAATGTAACGTACCCCTTTACTGATGAAGAAGACGTCTCCTTTGCAGCATCTCCCTCTACCGCATATGGAATGTATGGCACAACCAGCGTCCTGAGCCAGATTATGGAATTACTGCCAAAACTGCTCTATTCAGAGAAAGCAAAATTACTGACGACAATTGCACAGAGCATGACTAACGATGTAGAAGCCGGTAAATTAGCTGCAAGAATCCGGCCGGAACGTCTGAATCACGCAGAACCCTATATACCCAGTTATGAAGAATCTGCAGCTGCCACAAAAAAACTACGGGAATATGCAGAAAGCATTCACTTTAATACACACGGCATACAGTGGACTCGAGAGGACATGCATGAAAGATAAATGTTTTCTGGACTCAAACATACTTATCTACAGTATCGATGGGAAGGACCCTGCAAAACGAGAACATGTGCAGAAATTTCTGGATGAAATCGATACAATTCATGTGCCTGTCATTTCTACCCAAACGATTGGGGAATTTTTCAATGTCACGACTAGAAAACTCAGAATTCCAAAAGAGAATTCAATGATATTGTGTAATCTGTTGAAAGAAAAATATCCCATCTACGAAATTTCAGTTGAAAATGTGTATCACGCACTCAAAATCAGTAGGCAAACGCAGTTTTCGTATTGGGATTCATTAATTCTTGCAGTAGCAATAGATACCGGATGCACCGTTGTGTATTCAGAAGATTTAAGCGCAGGCCAGATTATTGAAGGGGTCAAGATCATCAACCCCTTCGCCAGCAAAACTACGTAAGGTCATCTGTCAGGCGAGCGAGCGATTTTTCGTGATGACAAGGCGGAGCCGCCGCGCAGTAGCGAGGCGTCCTGCCGGACGTTGAACGACTAAAGTATCTGCCGCCATGGACGGCGGCGAAAAGCGTGTAGGTTTGCGCCAGCAAAACTACGTAAGGTCATCTGTCACGATGACAGATGACCCGCGTCAGCGCGGAAAAGCGCCGCGAGCCTCTCGAAGCCCGTGCGGTCGATATCGGTAAACCGTCCCACCAGCGGCGAATCAATATCCAGTACCCCCCATACGTTTCCATCGGCATCGCGCAGAGGAACAACTACTTCTGAGTTACTGGCGCTGTCGCAGGCAATGTGGCCGGGGAACTGGTGAACGTCATAGACCAGCTGGGTGGCGTTTTCTTTCCAGGCAGTACCGCAGACACCGCGGCCAAAGGGAATCCGCATGCAGGCAGGTTTTCCCATGAAGGGGCCCAGTTGCAGGTGATCATCTTTCACAATGTAGAATCCGGCCCAGTTGAGGCCTTCCAGAGAATTAAAGATGGCGCTTGAGACATTGGCCATATTGGTAATGACATCACTTTCGCCATCTACCAGCGAGGTACATTCAGCAATCAGATCTTTCCATACTTTGGCAGAATCTTTGGGGGCAAACACCGGAGTTTCGGCCACAACAGTACCAAATTCTTCCGGGTTACCGGTCATCAGCTGCCAGTTCTGAATGCCCAGAACCTTGCCGTTTTTTACTCCTACATTGACAATGCTGCCGGCGTAGGTAAAACCCAGATTCTGATGCAGACGGATACTGGTTTCATTAGCACTGGTAATAACCGACACCAGAGTCAGAATAGTCGGATCGTTCTTTGCGTGCTCAATGAGCGCCTGCATCATTTCCTTGCCATACCCACGGCCCCGGTAGTCAGGATGTACGTATACAGAAAGTTCCAGAGTGCCGTCATAGGCAGAACGTTCCCGGTACTTTGAAAGGGTACCGTAGGCTACGGCAGTATCGCCGTCCCAGCCGGTATACGAGCAGTAGTTTTTGGTCTGATGTCCTTCATACCACTGCTGCCAGTAGGTCATATCTTTGGTGTCTATATCAAATGTAGCAAGGCCGTTTTCAACTTCATAATTGTAGATAGCCAGCAGCGCCGGCAGTTCTTTTTCGGTTGTCTTAGTAATAGTCATATGCATACTGTAGCGAATACCTGGTAAATTGTCAGCACTGTGTAAAAATGCTACCGGTCGAGTCAGTGTCTGTCAAAACCGCTCGCTAGCTCGCGACAGGCTGACCCCGGCAAGGAAACTACCATTCCGGGGTCAACGATTGTCGGTTATAACAGACCTTCGAGGCTATCGCACTGCCTCGACCGGTAGCATTTTTACACATACTTTCGCTATACTGTTTCTATGAATAAAAACACATCCCGCAACGATTCACGCAACGATTCGCAATCAGAATCCCATAACGGATCTCAGTTTCTTCAGGGCATGAAAGCCGGCATTCCCGTCATCTTTGGTTTCATCACCGCCGGCATGGCCTTTGGCGTTCTTGCCCGTCAGGCAACCCTTACCCCGCTCCAGACCTTATGTATGAGTATTTTCGTCTATGCCGGCGCCAGTCAGATGCTGGCAGCAGGCCTTCTTATGCAGGGAGCCGGCATCTTCTCCATCGTGCTTGCCACCTTCATCATCAATCTGCGCCACTTAATCATGAGTACCTGCGTTGCAGAAAAACTTCCCACACTCAGTGTTCCTAAAAAACTGGTCAGTGCCTGGGGCATTACCGATGAATCATTCGGCATTTTTACCACCGCACCCAAAGAAAACAATAATTTTCCGTTCCTGCTGGGTATCATTCTGGTATCCTACCCCAGCTGGTGTCTGGGATCTTTCCTGGGTGCCGTAACCGTTGACCTGTTGCCACCCATCATCACCGCCAGCATGAACATTGCTCTGTACGCCATGTTCATTTCTCTGGTAGTCCCCGGAGCAAGCAAGAGCTGGCGTCTTACCCTGCTGGTTGTTTTTACGGCCATCTGCAACAGCATTCTGGTCCGCTATATGGCATCAAGCTGGGCTATTATCGCGTCTACGTTAATCGGAGCAGCTGTAGGCGTGTTCTGGATGCCGAATGAAGAAGAGGATGCAGAATGAACTGGTCTGTAATTATTCCGCTGCTTGCCGGCATGATGGCCGTAACCTACCTGCCGCGCCTTATTCCGTTCCTGTTTGTGGATAAAATGCACATTACGGGAAAACTGAAGAAATTTCTGAGCCTTATTCCCTACACAGCCATGGCAGCACTGATTTTTCCTGGTGTACTTACCACCGATACTACCCGGCCGGAAATCGGCATCATCGGCGGCGCGGTGGCAGGAATTCTTGCCTGGCGCAAAGTGCCCATGATTTTCTGCGTACTGGCCGCCATTGCCGCAGACTTTGCGCTGTATCTGATTCCCCGGTAACTGCTGTCCGGTGGCTGCAGCCTGAACCTACAGCCACTGCGGCATAATGCCGATTTCCTTTACGTACAGAAACAGGCTTTGATTATCCGGTGCATAATCTCCGGCAGGAATCATTTCCATAACCACGTGTCTGAACTCATTGCCGTACTTTCTGCGGTACAGAATCGAAAGGGGTTTATTTCCCTCTGCAAAATATGACCTCAAATAGGCAAGATCAGTCTGCATCAGGTATGAGTCAACATCATCAGGGTGAACGCTGCCGCTTAATCCAAAGCCTTTCAGCCAGCCGGAAATAGATTCCGCATATCCCTGATTCACCGTCATTTCTTCCATATTCATATTAACTACATTAAAGCTGTCATCAGTCAGATTTATGCGCAGAATTTTTGTATACAACGCACATAATGCTTTATGAGCCTCGTGCTGGCCCCGGCGGTCCAACCCTTTTTTCTGGTAAAAGGCCGCCTTTGCTTTATACATCCTGTCATCTGCAATTTTTGCAATTTCAGCTACAGAGGCTTCTGGAAATTCCTTTCTCTGTACAAAACCACAGGAAACCGCCAGAGAATCCACATAGGAACCTTTCCATGCATCAACAGCATCCGTAAAGTCTTCTTCAATTTCCTTCAGTTCTGAGTCACTGGCATACATGATGACGGCAAACTCATCTCCACCAGTACGGTAGATTTTTCCATTCGGCCCAAAGCACTGCTTCATGCAGCCGGCAGCACCCAATAAAAGTTCATCACCTGCCGCATGACCAAGAGTATCGTTTACCATTTTCAATCCGTTAACATCTATGGATACATAGACCATATTCTGGTTGTCAGATGGTAACTGGGGAATATCTTCTTCATAGGCCCGGCGGTTATGCACCTCTGTCAGCTGATCAGTAGTTGACCGGGCATACATTTCCTGCTCTTTTTTCTTCTGGTCATCAATAATCTGGGTAGTAAACATGGCACTTAACAGGTTGTTGTGTTCATCATGTTCTACAGCGGTAAAAGATGCACGAACCCACCCGTTATACTTACCCACAAAATCAAGAGACACCTGATTTATAGACTGCAGCCGTTCCGGTAAGGTCTTCAGATCCACAAATTCCATGACCATATCACGATAGGCATCGGTAACTGATGCATTCATGACTTTATCCAGCGATCCCTGCAGATCATTCCGGTTT
>JAZLJW010000280.1:0-1169 GCA_045597345.1 Treponemataceae bacterium | reverse complement strand
AATGCAACAAGCTGGCACAAAGTCTGCATCATACTGTCTTGTGCACT
This sequence comes from Treponemataceae bacterium, assembly GCA_045597345.1. Taxonomy (GTDB): domain Bacteria; phylum Spirochaetota; class Spirochaetia; order Treponematales; family Treponemataceae; genus Treponema_I. The sequence goes on along the minus strand of JAZLJW010000280.1, from coordinate 1,122 downwards.
GATAACTTTCTGATTTTCTTCATAGGCCCGGTATACTTGAATCATCTGAACCATTTCATTTACAACGTTTACGTTTGAAGATTCCAGATAATTCTGTACAACACCGGGACGGTCATTACCTTCTGCAATCCAGGCTTCCCCTGAAATGTCAGTTGTCTGATACAGGCTCTGTCCCATCTTCTGCAGATACCGTTCATTGTCAAAACGAACCAGCTTGATGCGGTCAATTTCTTCCATGGTGTCCTGATTATAAATAATACCATCAGCATTAACACTGAATTTGATATCTGCCAGATTGATATATCCTTTTTCTCCCAGCACGGGATATCCGTCTTTTGTCATCAACAGGCCTTCTTTACCAATCATAAAGTTGCCGTTACGGGTATATCGTTCACCCTGAGCAGTATGTACTGCAAAAAAGCCTTCACCACCCAAGGCCATATCGGTCTGTGAACCGGTTTCTTTTAATGAACCCTGTTCAAAAATCGTGAACAGTTCATTGGTTTCAACTCCCAGACCTACTTTTCCCACCACCGGTGCAACGTCATAGCTTCCCATGCTGTTGACAATTACTCCGTCATCATTCATTCGTCTGAGCAGAAGACTTGCAAACGCTTTGCTTACTGCCACATCTTTCTTGTAGGCTGTTGTGTCTACATTGGCAAGATTGTTGGCAATGGCATCAAGTCTGTTTTGCTGTGCCTGCATACCGGAAGCTCCGGTGTACCATCCGCGAATCATGTACTACCCTCCAGAAGGTAAAAAATTCTCTACATTGATTTTCGGATTTTTATCACAGCGACTTAATATAAAATCAACGCTATGTCCGTAAAAAGTGTTGCTGAATGCTACTCAACAACAAAGATTGTACAGGAATGCCACAAATCGAGAGGAGGGACAGTACAGGCAAAAATTGTTGAAGCCCGGCGTTAATGCGGCAGCATGAACTATATATAGTTTCTACGCCGGGATTCACCAATGGCGACGCTAGCTAGCGGTTTTGCATGTACTGGCAATCCGGTAGATTTGTGGAGTTTTGATGAGACCCTGAAACTAGTTCAGGGTGACAATAAGCAACACTTTTTACGGACAGAGCCAAAATCAAAACAAGTCCAGCAGATT
>JAZLJW010000279.1:0-9807 GCA_045597345.1 Treponemataceae bacterium | reverse complement strand
CAGTCGCTCAGCCAGCTCTGCCTGCAACCGTGCAGTCTCTTCTGCCAGTTTCCGGGCATCTTTTTTATCCTGCAGAGCTTTCCATTCATCCAGTTTCTGAGCTTTTTTCAGTTCTTCCCGCTTTTCTACAGTCTGACGCAGGTTTTCATACGCTTTCTGAAGAAACTTTTCTTCATCAGGGTCAGGAATTTCAACTTCATAGGGATTGGCACCAAATACTTTTTTTATACGCTTTTCCCTTTTTTCAAAGTAGTCTTTCTCTTCTTTCAGAATCTGATGTTCCTGCACCTTGCGGATAAAGGCCGTAAGTTCATCACTTTCAGAGACTGCAAGTTCCTGCTGAATCTGCAAAGCTTCTTCCTCAGTCAGCTGTTCTAACTGAGAATCTGTTTCCTGAGCAGTTCGGGCAGTTTCAGCCATCATCTGGGCTTGAGCCTGTGCCTGAGTTGTCAGCGCAGTACCACAGTTTTCGCAGAAATCAAAAAAAGATTCGGTTCCACAGTTGGGACAGCGAACAGGTACAACCCGATTACCGCATCTGGGGCACTTATTTTCTGCAGTCTGTGTACTGCAGATGGGGCAGGTATGCAGTTCTCCGCTGCATTTAGTGCCGCATTCCGGGCAGAAAAGGTCATCTTCAGAAAGTATGGCACCACAGTTGGGACAATTTTTCCCGATAGTTTCATTTTTTACAGAAGATTGCTGCAGTTCCTGCTGAGTCTGTAACCGTTGTTCCATTTTTTCGTATCCCGTTTTTTATGCAATTTTTACGGTGAAAACCAGATTTGCAAGAACCAGTTCATCCGTATCGTGTAGTTCTATCGGGCAGTTTTTTTCAAGCCGGGCTTTATTCAGATACGATCCGTTTGAAGAACCAATATCAGTGTAGCACCAGGCGTTGCCTTGTTTTGTAACCATGCCGTGTCGTGAACTGATTGCCGGGCAGGTTCCCAGTTTTGCTGTATGAGGGCCCTGAGTGCGCCCCAGAAGATCACCATCGTTAACTTCCAGAGTCCAGCCATCTTTACTGACAAGAGTAAGTTTCTTTTCTGCAAGAAAGTCAGGAGCTTCAACTACGGTTTCCTCGCCGGCTGGTGCAAACACTGTGGTTGCCGAAAGAGTAGCCGGTGATTGGACTGCAAGCAGTTTTATCATGCCGCCACATTTGTTGCAGAACTTGCTTACCGCAATCATACCGCATTTTTCACATTTTCCCAGATGTTTACCGCACTGATCACAAAAAACCGAATCTTCCGGAATTTCTGCCTGACACGCTTTGTTTGGACAATTCATTTTCTGTGCTCCTTTGTTATCCCTGGTATGCTGGAATGTCGTCTGCGGTTAGGGTAACCAACAGTTCTTTGGTTCGCTGATCCATTGGAATTTCAGCTACGCGGGAAGTCAGGTTACGCTTACACTGGTCATACATATTGCGTACGACACGGGCATTGGCAAACTTGGCGTCACGATGTTCGTACAAATCTGTCAGATAGCTGCGCACACCGTTCTTTGCCTCTTCAGTAAGCTCATACTGCTCTTTTCGGGCATAGAGCATAAATATCTGGTACAGTTCATCCGGCTCGTAGTCCGGCAGTTTGATGAAATGGGTAAAGCGGCTTCGGAATCCATCATTTGTTGCCATCAAATCGTTCATGTTATGTTCGTATCCGGCAAAAACAGCTACAAATTCACCGCGGCAGTCTTCAAGACGCTTCAAAAGCACATCAATGGCTTCCTGACCAAAGGAATCCTGCTCATTCTGTTTTAAAGAATAGGCTTCATCCACAAACAGAATACCACCCATGGCAGATTCAACTACTTCAGCAGTCTTAATGGCAGTCTGGCCGGTGTATCCTGCAATAACTTTTTCCCGGTCAACTTCAACAACCTTGTCCGTGGGTAAAAGGTCAATGGCATACAGCAGCTTTCCAAGAATGCGTGCAACCGTTGTTTTACCAGTACCGGGATTTCCCATTATACAGAAGTGAACTGCCGGATTACGGGATTCAATACCCAAAGCCTGCTTCTGCTTTATCTGGACAATCTGCTCATAAATAATACGGATTTCCCGTTTGAAGTCTGTCATGCCGATAAGGGAATCAAGTTCTGTAAAAATTTGCTCTGGAGTTGGTTTTTCGCTTTTTTGGGCAGCAGAAGGAATATCGTCAGCAGTGAAGGTCATGAGAACTTCCTTTGTACGCTGATCCATTGGAATTGCAGCAACACGGGATGCCAGATTACGCTTGCACTGGTCATACATATTGCGTACGTCACGGGCATTGGCAAACGTTGCGTCACGGTGTTCATACAGATCGGTAAGATAGCTTTGTACGCTGATTTTCGCTTCTTCAGTAAGTTCGTACTGCTCTTTTTTGGCATAGAGCATCAATATCTGATACAATTCTTCCGGTTCGTAGTCCGGCAGATGAATTTTCTTACTGAAACGGCTTCTGAATCCGTCGTTTGACGCCATCAACTCTTCCATTTTGCCTTCGTATCCGGCAAAAACGGCGATAAACTCACCTCGGCAGTCTTCCAGTTTTTTCAACAGTGTATCAATAGCTTCCTGACCAAAAGCATCCCCTTCATCCTGCTTTAAGGCATAGGCCTCATCTACAAAAAGTACACCGCCCATGGCAGAATCAACCGCTTCTGCCGTTTTAATGGCAGTCTGACCGGTATACCCTGCAACAATCCTGTCCCGGGCAACTTCAACCACTTTATCAGTTGGTAAAAGATCAATGGCATAAAACAGTTTTCCCAGAATGCGGGCTACCGTTGTTTTACCGGTACCAGGATTACCAGTCAGGCAGAAATGCAGGGCCGGATTCTTTTCTTCGATACCCAGTTCCTGCTTCTGTTTAATCTGCAGTACCTGCTCGTAAATATTTCTGATTTCCCTTTTGAAATCAGTCATACCGATAAGAGAATCAAGTTCTGCAAAGATATCATCAGGGCTCAGCTGCTTAGCAGTTTCAGGAATATCTTCCGGAAGGATTGTCATGACATCAGAAGAATCGGGAGTTTCAATCAGCCGCTCACTCTGTCTGGTAAGGATTTCCTTATATACGCCCCGTTCTTCAGCAACAATCCAGGCACCTTCCAGTTCACCCTGTCGCTTCAGAATCAAGCTCTGAACTTTTTTTCTGAGTTGTTTTGTATCATCAAATTTCAGGTTTTGTTTTTTCAGCTTGTACAGCAGGATTTCGGTAAGGACATCAGGTGGTACTGTTCCTAACGAGATGGATTCTGTGATAACGCTTTTGTCTGTTGTATTTTTTTCAAGCATTTCGTCAATCTGCTGGTCAAGCCCCAGAAGAACACAGATAACGCCTTTTTTACTTTCTTTAAGGCCATTCAGCATTTCATGCAGATATTCTGCATCTTCGTGTACGTTATCAATGATGAGAATTCCAGGCTTTTCTTTATTCAGATAGCCATGTATTGCCGAGCGGTCGGTGTTGTTTTTTTTGAACTCATACGCCGTCTGCTTGACAACAGTTCCAGCAACAATCTGCTCAAATTTCAGTTTTTCAGCAAACCAGCCGGCAAGTTCGCTTTTTCCTGTACCTGATTTTCCTTTAATAAGGATAATGCTGTTTTCAACAGAAGGAGTCATACCTTGTTTTTCACGCTCCTTCTGAATTTTCATTCAGGTAATGAGTTTATTCAGCGTTTTGCGTTCTTCATCAAGGGCCACTACCCCTTCTGTGATGCTGATGGAGGATACAAAAGAAGCACTGCTCTGGACCGCAGCTGGTACTGCTGCTGATACACCAGATGGCACAGGAGCAGCCAGCTCCTCTGGATTTTTTTCCAGCTCAGTGAACCGTGAGTAATCATGTATTTCTTCACCACAGAACCGGCAGAATTTTGCTTCAGCTCTGTTTTCTCTATTACAACTGTTACACTTCATGGTATTTCCTGTCAAAAATCACTGCATCAAGCAATATTTTTTTATCATTCATTACAGCTGGCAGCTTTCTTTAGAGCAGCCTCCGCTTTATCTTTCATTGGCGGCGACATCATTCCATACAGCTTGCTTATCAACATGAAGGTGGATTTTTTATCTCTTATAGCTGCAGCTTCTTCCGCAGCAGCCACTGCCTTTACAAGATCATTCTGTACCAGATAGATATTTGCCAGTTTTATGAAGAATAAATCGTTTTTTTCACAAGCAGCAGCCTTTGTATAATATTCCCGGGCAATATCATACCGTTTCAGCTGAAATTCAATATCGGCATACCGGCAAAATGCCATGGCATCAGTATAGCCAAGTTCAATAGCCTGGGAAAAATATACCCTGGCTTTTGCTATATCACGCTGCAGTTGGTAACAGCGGCCTACCTGATATTTGTAGTACCCGATTCCTTTGGAAAGTCCTTCCATGTGGTCATTTCGTACTGACAGATATAACGTAAGGGCATCTTCCAGATTGTTATTTTCAAAAAGCTTGTCAGCATATGATTCAACAATCACGTTAACTGCCAGAAACGCATCTTTTTCCTTATATTTACGGGCTTCTTCACATGGATTTTTTTCAACATCCTCAGTAAGGATCCGAGAAGTTATGATATTCTGGCCACTCAGATATTCTTCAAAACAGGATACATCGCCCCAATGGATAAAACCAGCATTCTGGTATTTTCTGATACAGTCAACATATCCATCTGCAGAAATACCATAGACGTTCTGAATCCAACTGCGTACCATTCCATCGTTTTGATACAGCCGATATAAGAACCGCTCTTTTAAGGAAGAAGATAACGCTGAAAAATCTTCCGCATGCTGCAATACAATATCGTTGCCGTCTTCATCTTTGCAAAGCACCATGCTGTTTTCAGTCAGACTTGATAACAGGGCATCTTTTGCGGCAATTTCATTCGCATTTTCGCTGCAGATCATCCTGATTTCTTCTGCTATTTTTCCCATTCCTGCTGTTTCCATGTACAGGTATACCAGGTCATCGCTCTTCATAAAGCGGCTCATAAGTGGGTGATAATTATCTTGCAGAATCTCAATGATATCGCTGACAGTACTGAAGTAACATTTTTTTGAAATGTAAAATTCCTGCCCTGAAGAAAGGGTGTGTGCTGCAATACATACCCCCCGCTGGCGTTCTTCTGATGCGCTGTATTTTTCCGTAATATCGACAATTTTATTGAAAAGAACGCGGGATTCATCAATTTTAGCCAGATATTTGGAAAGAATGTTGCCATACAGCACTTCTTCACCTAATGCAGTGTCCTCAAACAATGTTCTGGAGATTTCAGAAAACGAATAGCACGTATGTGAACCGATGGAAAAAGGAGGCAGATCGCGCTTTTCTTCAAATACCCGAGGATTACCACCATTAAGAAATTCCATTACTTGTTTATAGCCCCAGCGCTTTTCATGACGGACTGTCAGCAATCCACGGATTAACTGAGCCATTCTGGGGTCCATATCTGGAGTCATGGATAAAAGACGGTCTGCAGTTTTGCCCTGAATACATTCAAGAGTAACAGAACCCGGAAACATGGGCTTTCCATCGGTTTCGCAAAACGGTTCCCTACCGGTAAGGAGCACCCATATGGTAATACCAAGGGCATAGTAGTCCAATTCGGCCCCGATTACACCACTGGCAACTTCAGGAGCTGTGTAACCAATAGTACCCTCGTTAGTTTCGGTCATGTGCTTTGTCAGGCCTTCATCAACATCAATACCGCGGGCAATACCAAAATCACCTACCACAAGATCAGTACCGTCGGCGTTTCTGAACAGCAGGTTATCCGGTTTAATGTCACGGTGAATGATGCCTTCTGTGTGAAATGACTCAAAGGCATTAACGGTTTCTCTTAGTACGGTATTCAGACGTTCCGGAGACAACGGCAGATACTTATAGCTGCCGTCAGGGTTACAGGCATTTACTGAGCCGCCTTCAGCATACTCAAGAACTTCATAGAACCGGTTGTTGTATTCACCATAAGTAATAATCTGCAGAATATCAGGGTGGCGGAATGATGCAATCTTTTTCATCAGAAGTGCATCCATGCTCCGGGAACCAGCAAAAAAAAGCTTTAAAATGTATTTTTTGCCGTCTTTTTCGCAGGTATACAGTTCTGCTTCTCCGGAAGAGGTTTGTAACTTTCCGGTTATACAAAAACCAGCAACGGTATCTCCCTGATCAAGAAAACCACCGGTCAAAACATTTTGAATCGATTGTGGACCTTTATCAGTAAGTATCTGTGTCGTCCCAATAATTTCTGTTTCCATTCTGTCCTCTGCCAGTTTTTTTTAACTCAGGTTTTATTATAGGACATTCTTTCTTACCAGTAAAAAACTCAAATTAATTTTCGGGTTCCGGATCTTCCACTTCCATATTGTTCACTTCTTCCAGACTGATAATTTCATCGGTGGAGAAGATAGTATCGATATTCAGGATGACAATGAATTCGCCGTCTTTACGCCCGATACCGCGGATATATTTGGCATTGATGGAATTGCCGAATTTTGGAGAAGGTTCAATGTCTTTTTCAGGAATTTCGATAACTTCCTGTACGGAATCTGCAATGGCACCAAAAATTACCAGATCTCCGTCATCGGTGGTTATTTCCATAACGATAATCCGGGTTTCCCGGTCTGGTTCACGGTCTTCAAGGCTAAACTTTTTACGCAGGTTAATTACCGAAATACCCTGCCCGCGGGAACTGATCATGCCTTCCTGATAAATTTCAGCACAGGGGGTCTTGGTAATTTTGGTATATTCCAGAACTTCCTGCACTTTGTATACTTCTACAGCGTATTGATTTCCATCAAGCTTAAAGGTTAAAAACTGGCTGTTCACTTTTTCCTCCGGGAAACACTTCTTTCTATTGTAATTTTACTCTACCACAGGAACCTATTCCAAACAAACAAGATATTCCGCTTTACGACAAAACATTAAGCCGATATACTGCCCCCATGAGTGATTCACAGAACATGATGCCTCCAGTTGGCGAAAAAACTGCCTTAGTTGCCATTGTCGGCCGCCCCAGTGCGGGAAAATCAACCTTTCTGAATACCGCGTCAGGGGAGAAAATCTCCATTGTTTCACCGGTTCCCCAGACTACCCGTAATGCGGTTCGCGGTATCGTCAACACTTCCTATGGTCAGCTGGTTTTCATTGATACTCCCGGCTACCATGATTCCGAAAAGAAATTCAACCTGCTGTTAAAAGGCGTAACAAAAGACCAGCTGGCCGATGCCGACTGCGTTCTGTATCTGCTTGATGCCACCCGTACCCCTGGCGAAGAAGAACTGAAAACCTGCCAGCTGGTGGCTCCCTTTGCCGCAAAAACCGTTGTTGCCATCAACAAAATTGATGATCCCCATGCCAATGCTGCCAAGTGCCGCGTATTCCTTGAAGAAAACCTGACCGCCGTTCCTGCAGACCGCATTTTTGAGATGAGCGCAAAAGAAGACACCAACATCAACGATGTTCTGAAAGGACTGTACGCCCTTGCCCCTATCCAGGAAAAACTGTATCCGGAAGAATTCTATACTGACCAGGAAGTTGACTTCCGCATTGCAGAAATTGTCCGCGAACAGGCCATGAACCTGCTCCACGATGAACTGCCCCACGCTATCTACGTTGATATAGCCGATATGGAATGGCGGAAAGACGGCCGGGAACTGTGGGTACGCGCATTTCTGGTTGTTGAACGGGAAAGTCAGAAGGGAATGGTTATCGGAAAAGGCGCTTCCATGATCAAAAAGATCCGCATGCAGACTCTTGCCCAGTGTAAGGAGATTTTTGATTACCGCATTGACCTTGACCTGCAGGTAAAAGTAAACAAAAACTGGCGCCAGAAAGACCCGGTTCTTGCAAAACTGATGAAGCAGAACCAGATCTGATGTTCATTTGACAAAAGCGCCCGTGGCTGGCACCTTTGAAAGTGTTCACCGCGGGCGTTGTACTTTATTTCGCCTTCAATTTTTCAATTTCAGCTTTCAATCTTGCAATTTCAGCTTCATCTTTTGCCCGCTGTTCTGCGGCACCTTCTACGAAACCAGTAGTGTGCCCTTCGGCATAGCCTTCCTTGCGTTCTTCTGCCAGTTTCATTTCCAGTGTCATGAATTCGCGCCTCCAGGGGTCGTGTCGTTTCGCCGTTTCAACTGCCCGATTGATATCAGAGGTCAGTTTACTTGAAGGAGTTGAAGTCTTTACAAACTGCAGAAATGCCTTAATATCTGCGTTGTCTGTACGCTCCCATGCACCTGCATTATAGAATACATTGATAGTCCTGTCAGCATATCGTGGGTCATCACTGAAATCAGTCCAAAGAAGCTCATCGCAAACCCTTTTGAACGTATACCGGGGAAGTGATGCATTAAATGGATCATCAAGGCAGATAAACACCACATAGTTTTCTTTCAGTGCATTGTAATCCATAGAACGCTGCAGCTGATCCATATCAAGCATGGCCTGATAGTAGCGGGCTCGCTTTAACAGGTCTGACTTATGGACAGATTGCATTTCAAGGTCAATAATCCGGTCTGAATTTCGGACATAAACGTCAAATCGGACTCCATGAGAATCATAGTCGGGGTGTACTGACTGCTGGAAGTTCAGATATTCAATGTGGTCTACCTGTATGTTAAGCAGCATCTCGATAACTCTTGTGCAGATGCTTTCATCTTCCATGACATGACTAAACATAAAATCATCTGCGAACGTTAAATCTTCATATCGTTTCACGAAATCTCCTATAAAGCCTCCGCGGCAGCGGTCGCACATGGATGTGCGATATCGCAGCTTGCGAAGCAAGATGTAAGTGAACTAAATACATGGATGTATTTTGTTCACCCCTCCTTTGCAGGAACTTCTAAAAATTCCTACATATAGTTATTGGAGTTTTTCGTGAAAAAAAATTGAGTTTGCGGGTGGAAAAGTGAAAAAAATTTCAGATATCGTGGTTGTTACCACCTGAATGGGCTTTTGCACGCTTATGGGTGGTAACCAGTGTTCAGACCGCCCGTCAGATTTACCACCTGGATGAATAGTTGTTGTTGTGGGGGGTGGTACTTATTGCATGTTTGTTTTTGTTCAAAAATGTAAGTGCCGATGACATAATTACCACCTTTTTGGGCATAACACCAAATTACCGCCCGTTTTGCAGATAACAGCTTGAATAGGTGGTATTTTTCTTAATACAGGTAGTTAAAACAGCACAAAACTCAAAAAATTTACCGCCTGAATTACGTATTTATGCACTTTTAAGCGGTAAACGAAAAAACAACACTGTAGTATAGCTGCTGATTTCAGCTTTTTGCGGGAAAACAGATATATTATCCGTAAACAAAGGGACTGAAATCACATTTGTGGCTATTAGATTACGGCTCGGAAAGCGAAATGCGGGTAAAAAAGCCGAAAAAAGGCTGCGTACTGCTGGTATGATACGGCGTGACAGTACGAAATAGAGAAAGAAAGTCCGGCTTGTACAGCATATCTCTGGAGAAAAGCCGGAATTCAGCAGAGTGATGAGTGATTTTCAGAGATTTATGTACGGCTATAAAACGAAATTGCCTGAAAAAAGCCGAAAACGAGTGCCAGGGAGCAACTCCAGGAGCTCAGGCCTTTAAGGCGTGAAAGAAATATGCTATCATTATGGAACATTGCATCCTATTAAAAATATTGTTTGCAAAGAAACAGATTTTGTTTCTGTATACGACAAGAAGATGGTATGGAGAGCAAACCTCTATATGAATGATGATGGGCAGGACTGGAACGATGAACATCCATGGAATGTACCTGCCGATGCCTCGAAGTCGGAGGCCAAGCGGTCT
>JAZLJW010000278.1:0-22169 GCA_045597345.1 Treponemataceae bacterium | reverse complement strand
AGACTGATTCAGAGGACCAGATTCTGTTGCAGCCAAGCTATACGTATCAGGAAGTTGTTTCCGGTTCCATTTATAAGCTTGATGATTCAGGCTGGCTGATACATAAAGCTGCCGCTCCAGATGCATATGATTTCAACTGGTTGTACAGCCAGGAAATGCTTAATGCCGTGACCAAACCAAAATATCTTTTTTTCATTGATACACCATTGAGCAGAGATTTCAGCGATTTTTACCGCTATGATCCTTTTTCCTATATCCAGACACAGTTTTCCATGGATGGATATGACCAGTTGAATTTCGGCAGCTGGACCGAGTATAAATCCCTTTTTTATCAGACAGATCACCATTGGAATCACCGGGGCAGTTATCTCGGCTATCAAAAAATCATACGACTGTTGCTGGGTGAAGACGAACCGCTTCTTGAGCCAACAGCAGAACACATCTGGCCAACGGTATACGAAGGATCCCTTGCCCGCGACAACTTACTCCGTTTCTCAACGGAGAATTTCACCACCTATGAATTTGATCTGGTACCAATGCGTGTTTTTGTAGATGATACTGAACAGGAATACGGATGGCGCAGCTGGTACGTTTCTGATGAAGACTTCCCCCATAAAGTGTACTCAAATCATTATGGAATGTATTACGGTGATGATCATGCAAAGGTTGTATACGACACAGGCCGTCCTGAAAAACCTAATGTTCTGATTCTTGCTACCAGCTGGTCAAATGCAGTCAATGACCTTATTGCCAATCACTTTAATCAGACCCATGTTCTTGATTTCAGGCATTATTACAGAACCTATAAATCGCAGATAAATGCCGGACAATACATGAATGAATACGATATCGACATGCTGCTGATCATGGGCGATATCAGTTCACTGGGACATTTGAAAAAGGAGGCACAATAATGGTTTTTTCCAGTATGGTCTTTATTTTTCTGTTTTTACCGGTAACCTGTCTGCTGTACTTTCTTATGCCTGCCAGAAACAGCAGGAACATAGTGTTACTCTGTATGTCTCTGCTGTTTTATGCCTGGGGAGAACCAGTATATCTGCTTTTGATGTTTATCAGTATCATCTTCAACTGGCTCATTGCATTACCTGTTGGAAAAACAGCAGAAACAGAAAATAAATCCCGAAAAGTCTTTCTGGTATCTGCAATAGTATTCAATCTGAGTTTTCTCTTTGTGTTTAAATACGCCGGTTTTGCAGTCAAAACGATTAATGCACTCACTGGGTCTAAAATACCGGTACCACTCATTTCACTGCCGATTGGCATAAGCTTTTATACATTTCAGGCTTTAAGCTATGTTATTGATGTATACAGGAAAGAGGTCCCACCCCAAAAAAACGGTATTTCCGTTGCCTTATATATTTCGCTGTTTCCCCAATTAATTGCTGGTCCTATTGTCCGCTACACCGATATTGCTGCCGAAATTGATGGCAGAAATGAAACACTGGCAGACTTCTGCAAAGGATTATCACTTTTTATGAGAGGCCTGGCTGCAAAGGTCATCATTGCTAATAATCTGGCTTCTGTTGCTGATGGTATTCTTTCTGCTGCAGATGGGGTACCCGCCATTTGGCTGTGGATTGGCGTACTCTCATATACGCTGCAGATTTATTTTGATTTTTCCGGATACAGCACCATGGCTATCGGTCTTGGCCGCATGTTCGGGTTCCATTTTGTTCCCAATTTCAATTATCCCTATATGGCAACAAGCATAACCGATTTCTGGCGCCGCTGGCATATGAGTCTTTCTCAGTGGTTCAGGGATTATGTATACATACCCTTGGGGGGGAACCGGTGTTCACGCCCACGACACATCTTCAACATTCTTACGGTCTGGATGCTTACAGGTTTATGGCACGGAGCAGCATTGAACTTTGTGTTATGGGGGCTGTACTACGGTATTCTGCTTTTGATTGAAAAATACCTTCTTTCTGGTGTTCTGAAAAAATTGCCCGCCATCCTGACTGCCTGCTGTACATTTTTTCTGGTAATGATGGGGTGGGTTCTGTTCCGCTCAGAGACCAGCTCTGATTTACTGCTTATTTTCAAAGGCCTGTTCAGCATCGGTCAACCATTGGCAGTTACCTGGTCGGAATACGCAATTCAGCATGCAGACATGCTCAGTAAGTCTGTTTTTCTTTTCCCGGGAATACTTTTCAGTACTCCTGTGGTACCTGTTATACAGAAACGATTTGAAGGGAAAAAAGAGGCAGAAACTGCAGGACTTGCAGTATCACTGGGGTTGTTTCTTATCAGTATTATCCTTTTGGAAGCATCCACCTATAACCCCTTTATCTATTTCAGGTTCTAGGGTATGGTTAACGATATGAAAAAACAAGGTTTCCTTTTTTCCATTGCGCTATGTATCTGCGGTTTTTCCTTATTTCTGTTTTCCGGCTGTCAGGAAACAGCTGTAGTTTCCAACGTGAAGGCAGAAGAACTTTTTTCGCTGGACTATGGACTTTTTGAAAATGAACTGGGATTTTATCCATCACTATTTACCGGGAACTGTACCAGTTCCATTGTTATGCAGGATGGTTTTTTCTACATTCTGGACAGTAACTCTCTTAAAATGATGAACCTGAACTCCTATGGAGATCTTCTTTCAATCATTTACAATAAAGATACAAATCCACAACCTTCATTCCTCAGTTTTTCAGGCATTAAATCAGAATCTGATGGTAAACCAACCGCTAATGCAACACAAAGAGCTACCAGTTACCCCTTTAATCGGGTAGGTCCAATGGCTGTTGATGCCAGCCAGCAGTTATTTATTGCAGACTATCTTCCTCAAGACCGGTATGAAACAGATTCCGAAACAGGAAGCCTGCTGCGTCAGGTTATCCTGCATTTTTCAGAAGATGGTGAATTCATTGACTACATAGGACAGCAAGGTCCGGGAGGTTCTCCATTTCCCTTTATAAAAAACATCTATACAACAGGCAATAATGAAATGGTAACGGTTTGCTTGACCGTTGACGGATATACCGTGTACTGGTTCAGTCAGGATGGATTTCTCAAATATATGATTCCAATCCTTTTTTCAGCGCTGCCGGTTCGCGAAGAAGATGTTTCTCCCGACCTTTTTATTAATCTCGGCGGAATCATACCCGATTACAACGCTCAGAAACTCTATGTAAAAATTGATTACAGTCATACGGTATTTGATGAAAGTTCAAAAGTTCAGAGCGGTATTTCATATGATAAAACATTGTTGTACTCATTGGATGTGACCACCGGTTTATACGAAGACCCACTGACCATACCTCCCTTTGAACAGATTATTAATACTGACTATAACCGTGATATTTTTCCTGTCCCCTATGAATTTCTTGGCGTAACAGAAACCGGCTGGATGTTTTTTTCCAGTGCAGATGGAAATGGTTACACCATAATGATGGTTCAGCCCAATGGCCAGAAAATTCTCAAAAGACATCTGACTATCCCTGATGAAAATGCACTTTTTTATAATGTTTACCTGTCAAAGAACGGAATAATTACCATGATGCTCAGTTCTGACGAAAAAACCTCCATAACCTGGTGGCGAACCGATGAAATTATTCAGGCATTAAATTAACAGGAGGAGTTCTACCAGTGAGTGAAATACAAGAGGTTGACTCAACAGAACTGAATTTCCATTACCATCGTGAAGACCGGTTAAAGACAGCCCCAAAAATTGTTCAGGATTTTCACAACGGAACCAATAAAGTTCCACCGAAAGGTATTTTCAGAAGACTGGTATATACCAGATCGTCACGACTTATGTTATTTACCATCGTGGTACTATGTCTGGGAACCTATGTAGTTTCATTTCTCACCAGTCGGGACAACAGAGATACCTTGCTGACAGTACCCATGCAGCTTTCAGCATTTCGTTTTGAGGATACCGTATATGTTTCTTTGAAAGCCTCTGAAAAACAAGATGCGGCATTTCCTTTTACTGCTGAATTTACTGCGTATACAACAAATCATACGCCAGTACAAACCGAGGTTAAATCAGCATTATATGACGGTAAGGAACTGGTTATCACCACAACTTTTCCTGATTATGATATACTGAGTATATATGCTGAAGTAAAAGCTAAAAGCGGCGAATCAATAACGATTACATCGGATATTACCCGATGATAATATGATTTCTGCAGAACGCTTTTATTTTTGGAGAGAGATGATATGTTACAGTTTTACTTTTTAGCCGTAATCTGCACTGTTTTAGCCGGCTTGTACTTTACCTGCAATAGTTTTTTTCTGGAAAGAATTCCGGACCAGATAAAAGTACCGTTGTTAGACGTTGCCTTTATCCTTTGTGCGGTAACCGGTATACTTAAGTTATTCCTGATTGTACAGCCCGATATTGTAATTATTGGGGATTTTCTGCCTTCCATTGGCTGTCTTGTTGCTGCGTTCTGTCTTTTCCTTGAAATCTGTGCCAATCAGGCTAATAAAGCAATTCCTTTACCGTATGTGTTAAACAATATCTTTGGCCCGGAAAACACAGAATCAGGGAGCGGAGCATACCGTAAATATTTGGGAATACTACTGATGGTAATTGGAATTCTTCATTTCTTTATTCCATCCGTCCGCGTATTTTAAGAGTTACGTGCATCCTGCTTTGCAAGCTGCGATTCCGCACATCCTTATGCGACCGCTGCTGCGGGGGTTTTATGGGAGGTTGTTATGACAGATAAACCAGGTTCAATCGCCGGCATCATAGAAAAAGACGGTTTGATTTTTATCGCAAAACGAGTGAATGTAGGACAGATGGGAGGCCGATGGGAATTTCCAGGAGGAAAAATCGAAATAGGCGAAACCCAGGAACAGGCTCTTCACCGTGAATTTCTTGAAGAGTTTAATTGCGATATTACCGTTATACAGCCTGTTTGCTCTGCTCAATTTGAACATAATGGTACTGTACGCAACTTATTTGCCTGGCATGTTTCGTTTTGTGATGATAGTCCCGTTTTCACCCTTTCAGAGCACACGGAAACTGCATGGGTTCCCGTTGAAAAAATTCAGGAACTGGCCGATATGCATTGCTTTGTAGATTCTGATCTGCTTTTGTATCCTCAAGTTAAGACTTTTGTTCTTGGATTACACAAATAAATGAAACGGTTTTATTCCCTGATACTCTTAACACTCATAATGTTGCTGTCCCTGCCTGGATGCGTGGTAAAAGATGATATGAATACCGTCGATTTATCTCTTTTTGAAACAATGCATGAGGACGGTGAATGGGCAGTAGTGACAGAACCGTATGTTGCCTTCAGAGAACGCCCTGAACCATCCTCTAATGTTGCAGCCCACGGACGACTGGGGGATATTGTTCAGATACAGGGAAAATCTTTGGTTCCTGATGAAAAGCAGAATGCCTCAACACTTTGGTATTTATTTGAAGAAGGATATGTTTCTTCTTCGTCCGTAGTCGTGTACAGTAACAGACTTCAAGCACAGACTGCAGCAGCAAATCTTTCACAGGATAATTAATAATTTTTATGAAAAAAACTCTCGTTCTTGGTTCAACAGTAGTAGATGTGATTATTGGAGTTGAATCTATTCCTCACTCTGGGGCAGATGCTAATACGGTAAGTCACCGAATGCAATTAGGTGGTTGCGCCTGGAATGTATCTGATATTTTACGCCATTTTAATACTGCTCATGTACTTTGTTCTCCCGTAGGAACAGGTCCCTATGGTACGTATGTAGAACGCCAGATGAGCGAAAGAGGGGTAACGCCGTTCGTAAAGGTATCCGGAGAAAACGGCTGCTGCTACTGTATCGTTGAAAAAAGCGGAGAACGGACTTTCATTGCTTACCATGGTTGTGAATATACCTTTGATTCAGTGTGGATGAATTGCTTCAACAACAATGATTTTGATACCGTTTATTTCTGCGGTCTTGAACTTGAGGAGCCCACAGGTATAACACTTACAGACTGGATCTGTTCACTGACAGATAAAACCATTCTGTTTGCACCATCAAGCCGTGTAGGATATCTTGATAAATCACTTTTAAAGCGGATTTTTCACTGTCATCCAATACTACATATCAGCGAAAGCGAAGCCCAGACCATTGCCGGTATGTTCCGCCTTACTGACGCACGATCTTCAACAGACCTGAAGGAAAACCTGCAGTTTATCCATAGTCTGACTGGCAATCTGGTCATTGTAACTGCCGGTGGTGATGGTTGCTGGTATATGGAATCTGAAAGTGAAGGGCCACACCACATTCCTGGCGTTGCTGCCCGCATTGTAGACACCATCGGCGCAGGAGACAGCCATTGCGGTGCTTTTTTGGCCATGCGTGCACAAAATAAAACGGTGGCCGAAAGTCTTGCTGTTGCCAACAAAGTTGCAGCCACCGTTGTAGGTGTTTCAGGTGCCAATCTGACACCTGAGGAATTCAGGAAAATCAGCCTTTAATGATCTCTGCTGCTTTTTCTGCAGTGATACCTTCAAACTGCTTTCGGGTAGCAAGGTTTTTCAGGGTCAGCACATTTTTTGCAGCATCTTCAGCCTTAATAAGAATACCGAATGGTACGCCTTTTTTTTCAGTAACATTGTACTGCTGGTTCATTTTCTTTGCTTCAGGGAATACTTCTACGTTGATTCCTTCAGCACGGAGGGCACTTGCCACTCCTTGATAGTGGGCAGACAGGCTTTCATCCAGACAGTAGATTTCTGCATCAAGGAAGCTGTTTTTTGTTTCCAGAGCATCAAGCTGCTCAAGACCGGCAATAAGACGGTCAAGACCGATTGATGAACCAACCCCGGAGATCTTGTCCTTCATGTACAGACCTGCCAGATTGTCGTAGCGACCGCCTGAACAGACAGAACCGATTGAAGGCAGTTTGTTCAGGAAAGTTTCGTACACAACGCCGGTATAGTAGTCAAGGCCACGGGTAATGCTTGGGTCCAGCACAAACGTAGTTTCGATACCGGCAGCAATCATCATGGCACGGATATCCTTAAGGCGCTGAATGGCCTTAGCAGCAGCTTCATCATTTGCTGCCCCTGAAAGGTCAGCCATCATTTCAAGAGTTGCATCAAAAGTGTCTTTTCCGCTTACAAACTCAATGATTTTTGCCGTTTTTGCTTCGGCGTCGTCACAGGCAAGCAGTTCTACCAGCTGTTTCTTAACTTCGTCTTCACCGATTTTTGCCAGTTTATCAACGGTGCGCAGAATATCTTCACTTTTGTCACTGGCATTGATCTGCCGCAGGAAAGCGTTGAATACACCACGGTGGCTCATGCGGATAGTAATGTCATCTACACCAATCAGATGCAGGGCGTGTTTCATCAGTGAAAGAATTTCAAAGTCACTGGCAGCGCTGTCTGAACCTACCATGTCAAAGTCACACTGTACGAATTCGCGGTACCGGCCGGCCTGTGGTTTTTCACCACGCCAAACTTTGGCTATATGGTAGCGCTTGAAAGGAAAGTACAGTTCATCTTTATGTTCAGCAACAAAGCGTGCAAACGGAACGGTAAGGTCAAAGCGCAGTGCAACATCGCGGCCACCGTTATCCTCAAAGCGGAATACCTGTTTTTCTGTTTCGCCGTTTGATTTGCGGAGCAGGATTTCTGAGTATTCAAGAACAGGTGTGTCGATAGGAACAAAACCGTAAGAGCGGAAAGCTTCTGTCAGTTTTTCCTGGAGAAGGGTGCGGCGGATTTCTGCAGATGGCAGAAAATCACGGAAACCCTTTAAAACTTTAGGTTGAATCAGTGTATCCATACGGTTATAATACCGATTCGACAGAAACAATACAATAATCGAATCAGGTGTAATAATGTTATTAGCAGTAGATATCGGAAACACAAATATCGTAGTAGCGCTGTTCCATAAAGATGAACTGGTTCACGAATGGCGCATGTTCTCAGATGCAAATAGAACATCAGATGAATACAGTTCCATTCTGTCATCTCTTATGCGTGATGCAGGGGTTACCCCATCTGCCATTTCATCAGCCATACTCAGTTCTGTTGTTCCGCTTCTCATCGGTCCTTTCATAACCGTTATAGAGCGTATGACTGGCAGTAAACCGGTAATTGTGGGACCAGCTATGTACGATAAACTTCCAATAACCCTGCCGGAATCAGCAGTTCATGAAATCGGAACAGACCTGGTAGCTAATGCTGTTGAAGCATGGTGTGCCCAGCGTAGTCCTGTTATCGTTGTTGACTTTGGCACAGCGCTCTCATTTACCTGTGTCGCAGGTAACGGAGATTTACTGGGAGTTGCCATCTGTCCTGGATTGAGAACCGCAGTTAATTCACTGTTCAGCAACACTGCACAGTTACCATCCGTTCCATTGGAAGCTCCACCGGACAGTCTTGGAACAAATACCATTCATTCAATTCAATCTGGTATCGTTCTTGGATACAAAGGATTGGTTGAAAATCTTATTTCAACAATAAAATCTGATATGGTTAAAAAGAGCGGTTGTCAGGAAAACGAGATTAACGTCATTGCAACCGGTGGTCTTAATAGTGTTCTAAAACCCATAACCAATGTATTTCAGACAGTAGACAAACAGTTGACCTTAAAAGGATTATACCGTATTGCCCTGATTATGGGCTGTAAGGATTAATGTACACAACAGAAAGAGAGGCACATACACATATGAAAAACGAAATCAGAGTTGCAATTTCAGGAAAATCAGGATGCGGTAATACTACCGTCAGCGGACTTCTTTCACAGAAACTGAATGTTCCTATGATTAACTATACCTTCCGTCAGCTGGCTCAGGAAGACGGAGTTACCCTGGCAGATATTATAGAAAAAGCTAAAACTGACGACAGTTACGACCAGCGGGTAGACGGAAAACAGGTAGAACTGGCACGTGCATCAAGCTGTGTCCTTGGTAGCCGCCTTGCCATCTGGATGCTGAAAGAAGCTGACCTTAAAGTATATCTTCTTGCCAGCGATGAAGTTCGTGCACAGCGCATTTTTAACCGGGAAGGGGGCGATATTGAACAAATCAAATCCTTTACCCGCATGCGGGACAGTCAGGACAGCGGCCGGTACATGAAGTTATACAACATTGATAACACTGATTATTCCGTTGCAGACCTGGTAATCGATACTGCAAATTACACTCCGGAAGAGATTGTTGACCAGATTCTGGCAGAACTGAAAAAACGTGACCTCATCTGACAGTATCGGTTTGGCAGGATTACCGGTCCCGTCTAAAGCTGAATTTCAGGAAATCATCTGGAAGCATTACGCCGAGCAGGGCCGTAATTTTCCCTGGCGTGAAACAAATGACCCCTATGCCATTATGGTTTCTGAAATCATGCTTCAACAGACTCAGACAGACCGGGTAGTATCAAAATACAATTCCTGGATAACACGCTTTCCTACAGCCCGTGACGTGGCTCTGGCCCCGTTATCTGAGGTTTTGTCTTACTGGAATGGCCTTGGCTACAACCGTCGTGCCCGCTTTCTGAAGGACGCATGTAGAATAATAACTGATACGTACGCCGGTAGTTTTCCACAGAATCCTAAGGAACTGGAAAAACTACCGGGCATTGGGCCCTATACGGCCCGTGCCATCAGCTGTTTTTCCTTTGGTAAGACAGAGCCATTCATCGAAACAAATATCCGCTCTGTGTTCATTTTTTCCTTTTTTCCACAAGTATTAGCCTCTGATTACAAAGGGGAGGCAATAAATGATCAGATGTTACTGAACAAAATTGCAGAAACCCAACCACTTAACGGTGATGCACACCATCCGGACGATACGCTGAGGCACTGGTATTATGCACTTATGGATTATGGGGCTGAGCTGAAAAAAAAAGTAAGGAATCCCAACAGAAAAAGTGCTTCATATACTAAGCAGAGCAGGTTTCAAGGGTCATTGCGGCAGGCTCGGGGTGCCATTTTACGGCAATTAGTAAAACTATCTGGTGAAAAAGTACGTGACGGACTGCCTCTTTGCGCTATAGTAAAGTCAGAGTATATTGAAATAGAACGGTTGCAAAAAGCAGCCGAATTACTCTGTCTGGAAGGTTTTATTGAACCAGTGCCAGAAAAGAATAATTGCTTCCGTCTTAAAGGAGTTAACAATGAATAAGAAGGGTGGATTAGCCGTTTTTTTTGAACAGGAAAAAGTAACATCAGAAGAACTTGCAGAATTCAGCTATACAGGTTTTAAAGCTATTGCAGTACATAACGCTATTGGTGAAGGTGATATCCAGAAGGTAGCAGCAGAACTTCTGAAAAAAGATGGCATAGAGGTTATCTTTGCTCCATCATTTGCTGATGATTTTTGTCAGGAGTGCAAGACACAGGGAATTGAAACGATAACCGTTACCAGCAAGGATATGGAAGACCTGCTTCATACGTTTGCGGATAAAGATGCTGAAGTTTTTATCGTAGAAACAGACGAAGGAACAAAAAAAGTAAAAGCAATTTCGGGTAGTCTGTCAAAAAGCTACCCGCTGTAATTAACCGATACCTGTCTCTGAATTACAGGACAGTTACACCGCAGGATTCGATGGCTGCAGTAATGGCATCCTCGATTCCTGCTGTATTTTCATCAAAATGAACTAAAACCTGTGCTTTATCTGCATTTGCAGATGCATCAGATACTCCGGCAACAGCACAAACTGCAGCGTTCACTTTAGCAACAACTGCATCGTCATCAATACCAACACAGTAAATTTTCTTTTCCATTGCGCAACCCCAAAAATGTGCAATCCATAAAAAGGATAGAATATCCTCTCCCACAAGTATATTCGTTATACAGGATTGAGCGGCAGAAAACAATATAAATAGTCTGAATTTCGAAAAAAAAAGACACGGTATAAACCGTGTCTTTTTGCCCGGAACAAGACTTGAACTTGCACACCCTTGCGAGCTCTAGTACCTGAAACTAGCGTGTCTACCAATTCCACCATCCGGGCTTGATACGTTCATATTACTGAAAATCAGTATACTTGGTCAACAGCTGTAAGAAAAACTTGCAGTCCTTTCTGTCATTTACATTTTTGAAAAAAATACGAACAGAAGAATGGTAAGAGCACCTACAGCCGCAAAATATACCCACAAAGGAAGAGCATCATCCCGTCTGGTACTTTTACGGAAATCATGAATCTCTTTATGACTGGATACACGTGGTTCTACCTGTTCTGTTCTGTTGCCACCAAAGGCATATCCACAGGCAGGACAGCCATCGGTAAAATCATCCTGATCACCTGTTAATCCACACATAGGACACCGAACTGACAGAAAAAAATGACCACACTTCGGGCAAAACCGTGCATTACGTGGAACCTCTGTATCACAGTATTCGCAGAAAAACTTTGCTTCCTTATCTTTTGTCATAGTTCAACGACACCATTACAGCAGGCAAAACTCTATGCCGTCATCATCAACTTCCTGAACTTGTACACGGCATGCTTTTACTGCACCGTTTTCATCAACAATGGTCGACTGCTCAATAATCTGTCCAAACCGAACTGAAGTAATCCAAGACTGGTCTTCCGGGACAAAATAAAGGACTGGTGCACTGTAAAAAGTTACTTTTCCTGTAACCGGTTGTCCATCACATAAAAACAGGAAATGAACACCTGTTTCAGGAAGGGTACTTCGTTTCGGGCCGGATACAGCAGAACCTGGAACTGTCGGAGCCTTTGCCCGTTCATCTTTCTCATAGGTACTGCTTACTGCAAAACCGCCGTCAACTTCCGGTGGATTTGGATTATCCCAGCTGTCAAAGATAATGGGAGTATCATCACGTACATACTTGGTAATGACTTTTGGTTCATCATGTATCTTGAACTCTTCAACAAGATCTGCAGTCTCGTCAACGTCGTCAAAATCCCGAATGATATAATCAACTCCTAATATCTGAGACTTCTCAAGTTCAGTATCATCAAAATAGGGTGAATCTTCAGTTGATAAAATAAGTTTTGGTGCACAGGTTAAATGTACAGCCTCTGTGCCACGTAAAAATTCTGCCACCGTTTTCCACTGACGGGGATAATCAACAACATTGATAACAATGCCATCAGGTTCAATTTCATCAAGATTATCAAGGGCTTTAGCAATATTCCGGTATTTTACCGTCTGAGCCCCAAGATCTTCAAAAAAATTCTTGTACCGGCTTAATGACTCAGTCTGTTCTGCTATCATCATTACTTTCATACTATTCAGTTCCTAAGTTGATTACTTCATAGCGATACATCTGCCAGATACCATCTTTCTGACGAAGATAATAAATATACTGTTTCAGACGGGTAAATGTTTCTTCATCGAACCATTCAGTAACCGTTACCAGTCCTTCAGTCTGATTATACTCAGTACGTTCAATGCGGAACTTAGAAGGTAATGCGACAATATCATTATCTATGCGGTTCTGCATCAAGTCAGACTTATATGCAGTAACCATGCGGTTTCTGTCTTCTGCACTGGCAGAACGATATTTTCTGTTACGGACATCATCATTTGTCAGCATCTGCTCAATATCCATATACAGGAAAAACTGTTCCCACAACCCCTTCTGCCGGGCAATGATTGTCTGTTCAATCACTTTATCCGGAGACAGTGCTTCAACCTGTAATATCTGATTTGTTTCTTCTGCGACTGCAACAAATGCTGATCCAATTCCGGGCGAAGGACGAACATCAAGGCTCAGTTTATTTGTCGTAATACACTGCGATTTTGATTTATACAGCTGTGGATAAAAAGATGCAGTAAAAAAATAGATCGAAGGTTCATGAATTTCGACATAGTCTTTCAGGTTTTCAACGAATGAATATTCTTCACCCGGATCAATGGTAATTTCGCGGAAATATACCGTTCTGCTGGTGGTTCTTTTTTCTACCAGTGAAGCACGCTGCGGCAGGGGTTGGTTTTTAAGATTATATACGGAAAAATCCATGCTGAAGTTTCTATCATCAGACAGCTTAAAATGATATGGTGCAGTTCCATTATTAGTAATGGATACCTTAACATAAATAGGATTATCAGATGCAGAATCAGGATAGTATACCGTTTTATCAAAATATCTGATTGATACATCAATGGATTCTGACTGGGCAAATACTGCAGCTGAGGTTATCAGCAGCAGTCCTACAATACAGCAGATTAGTCGTTTCACACATGTCTCCCACAAATATGAGTGTCAGAGAAAGGATTTTTTCCGGATTCTCTTATATTTCCTATCGGTAAAAGATATGTATGACCTTAGTCATTCTGTGATATTTTACCCGATATAAATGCGAGGCACACGCCTGTTTACATTACAGAGCAGTTCATAACAGATTGTTCCTGTTTTCTGAGCCAATGATTCAGCTGTGTTACATGCTCCAGGTCCCCAAATCTGAACTTTATCACCAACCTGAACAGAATGCTGTTTACCTAAAAACACCATGCACTGATCCATACAAATCCGTCCGACTACAGGAAACACCGATCCATTAATGACAATGTTAAGATTATTGCTTAAAAGACGTGGCAGGCCATCACCGTACCCCACAGGAAGAATAGCCATATCGCCATCTTCTTCTGCTGTCCAGGTTCTGCCGTAACTGATGCTTTTATTCCGGGGAACAGAGCGAATTGCAACTACATGAGTAACCAGTTCCATAACAGGTTTCAGCTCAGGTAGAGATGATGCGAGTGCGGAATCAGGCGAATAACCGTATGCACAGATACCCGGGCGAACCATGTCAAAGTGAGCTTCGGGGTACATAAAGATTGCAGCAGAACTTGCTGCATGCACGGTACCAGGATTGATGCCGGCAGACCGGATGTCATCAACTGCAGTGGAAAAACATTCGATCTGTGAACGGGTAAAGGCTTTATGTTCAGGAAGCAGACCGTCTGCAACGGCAAAATGAGTACATACCCCAGTCATTTTTACGTATTTGCAGCTATTTATCATAGTAGCCACCTGCAGGGCATCAGCAGGGTAACAACCAACACGTCCCATACCAGAATCAATCTTAAGATGTACAGTAATGTATACACCATGAGCTTTTCCATACGCTTCCAATGCAGCGATGAAATCTGTATCAAATACTAATGGGGTAAGGTTTTCTTCAAATAAGGCAGGAATTTCGTCATCACCGGGAACACTGAGAACCAGAATTTCATTGGTAAATCCAGCGGCCCGCAGCATGATTCCCTCTGATACAGCTGCAACAGCAAATACAGTTACACCACATTGCACCGCCCGTTGAGCAATTTCAACAGCACCATGTCCATAGGCATTTGCTTTTATGGCCAGACAGAGTTTTGTTTCCGGAGATACTGCATTTTTTACCTGTTTTATATTATGTTCAAAATTATCGAGATGAATGATTGCCTGTGTTACACGCATGACCTCATCGTATCATTTTCCACTACACCTTTCAATCAATTTTCAGTATCATAGATTCACTATGACTACCAACACACCTTCCTTGTTCACTTCCATTGCAAACTGGAAAACACTTAAAGACCTGATAAAAGAACTTACCCCTGGTGATGACCAGTTTTCTTCATCGTTGCCTCAGGAAGTAGAAGGCATAAAAAGCGGTCTTGCCGGTTTTTTCATCAATCAGTATTTGGATTCTCTGCAGAAAGGTAGCGATCTGGTTGTAGTAGTACCTGGTGAAAAAGATATAGCCGAACTTACTGCAGATTTACAGGGAGCAGGATGTACCCATGAAGTACTGACATTACCCTGGTGGGGAACCGTTCCCTATCGGCCGGTTGCAAAAGGCTCCGTAGTATTCGGAGAACGTGCCAGTGTTCTTGCGAAACTTGCCTCAGGATCTGACGACAAACGAATCTTTCTTATTCCGCAACGCTCTTTACAGACTCCAGTACCACCGCCGGAATACGAAAAATCACTGATTTTCAAATTGAAAAAGGGGCAGGATTTTGACCCTACAAAAATCTCAGAGATGCTCATTGCACATGGGTATATTCGTGTTCCCCGGGTAACAGTCCGTGGCGAATTTACCCTGCGCGGTGAAGTTCTTGACGTATTCATGCCCGGAGAAGAATACGCCCATCGCATAGTTTTTGATTTTGATACCATTGCCCAGATCAAGACATTTGATGTCGAAACTCAGTCTACAGTTTCTGAACTGACAAGTCTTGTACTGTATCCTATGAAAGAAATCATATGGAACGACCAACTGGTTCATGACCTTGAGAGTAAATGCACAAATATATTCAAACCTCTTGCAGGGCAGGATGAAACAGGACAGCATCACGTAACAGATGAAGATGCATACAAAGCTAAATGCGAAAACCTTATTACTGAACTTATGGTAAACCGGGAATCAGAAGGAGAGGAACTGTTCTATCCTTTAGTCTTTGACCGGCAGTATACGATTCTTGAATATCTTTCAACCTGTACTCCAGTCATCTTTATGGACTTTGACCGTCTGGACAACACACAGGAAAGTTTTGACCGTGAATACCTTGGGTTATACCGGAAAGAACGGCCTGAACGTCCTGTTCCGTCGCCTCAGATGATTCTCATACCTTTTAACAATTTAAAGGCCCAGCACCGGAACCGTATTCTCCTGCGTACCATCCACACTAATGAAGCGGCCAGTTACAGTTCAGAAACCCGGCTGAAACTTGATATCGATTCACCGCACAGTTACTTTGGTAACCTGAATTATCTGAAGGACACGCTGCAAGGCCTTCAGGATGATCATTGGTCCATCTATGTCTATGCTGAAAGTGAAAACCAGGCACTTCGCGTTAAGGAAATCCTCAAGGATTATGAAGTAACCGTACTGCCACTGCCACTTTCCGCCGGTTTCGGTATTCCTGAACTTAAGATTCTGGTCATCCAGGAAAATGAAATTTTCGGTCGCCGCAAACACACACCACATAGTGTAAAACACGCCAAGTCTGCTGTTATCGATACCTTCGTAGAATTGAATCCCGGCGATTACGTAGTCCACGTCAGCCATGGTATTGGCCGGTTCAAAGGCATTGAACGCGTAAAAGCTCTGGGCAATGAGCGCGACTACATCAAGTTGGAATATGCAGATGAAGAAGTTGTTTTCATACCGATTGAACAGGTCAACATGGTTCAGCGTTACATTGGTAACGAAGGGGATGCTCCCCGGCTGGACCGCATTGGAAGCAAATCCTGGGAAAACCGGAAAAACAAAGTAAAGAAGAGCGTAGAAGAGCTGGCAGAACGCCTTATTGCCCTGTATTCAAAACGCAAGGCTGCCCGTGGTTTCCCGTTTCCCAAAGACGGCGAATGGCAGATGCAGTTTGAAGCAGCATTCCCGTACACCGAAACTGATGACCAGATTACTGTTGCCGCAGAAATCAAGGCCGATATGGAAAAACCGGTACCTATGGACCGTCTTGTCTGCGGTGACGTTGGTTACGGAAAAACCGAGATGGCCATGCGTGCAGCATTCAAAGCTGTTATGGGCGGTAAGCAGGTAGCCTTTATGGCACCGACAACATTGCTGGCAGAACAGCACTACGAAAGCTGCAAGAACCGTTTTGAAAACTTTCCCGTACGCATTGCCCAGCTAAGCCGTTTTGTATCTCCTCAGGAACAGAAAAAAGTGCTGGAAAAACTTGCCACCGGTGAAATTGATATTGTTGTCGGCACCCACCGTGTTATACAGAAAGACGTAAAATTCAAGGATCTGGGTCTCATGATCATTGACGAGGAACAGCGGTTTGGCGTGAAAGATAAGGAACGTCTCAAGGAATTCAAGACCAACATCGACTCCCTTGCCATGTCAGCAACACCAATTCCCCGAACACTGCATATGTCTCTTTTAAAAATCCGTGACATGAGTCTTCTGACAACGCCGCCGTCAAACCGTCATCCCATTGAAACAGTCATCGATCCCTACAATGATGACCGGGTAGCAGCAGCCATCCGCCGTGAAGTTGAACGGGGAGGCCAGGTATTCTACCTGCATAACCGGGTTGAAACCCTGGAAGAAACCCGTCTGAAACTTGAGAAACTGGTCCCGGAGATGCTGATTGATACGGCACATGGAAAGATGAGCAGTACGGAACTTGATGACATTTTCCGCCGGTTCAAAATGGGTGGTTTTCATGTACTGGTTGCCACAACGATTATCGAAAACGGTATCGATATTCCCAACGTAAACACGATTATTATTGACCGTGCTGATATGTACGGAGTAAGCCAGTTATACCAGTTGCGCGGACGTGTAGGGCGTAGCGGACAGAAGGCCTACGCCTACCTGTTCTACCCGGAAAACAAGTCATTGAGCGAAGTAGCCATGAAGCGTCTGCAGGTTATTTCAGACTTTACGGAACTGGGAAGCGGTTTCAAAATTGCCATGAAAGATATGGAAATCCGTGGTGCCGGTAACCTGCTGGGAAAAGACCAGAGCGGTGACGTATACAGTGTAGGTTTTGACCTGTATCTGAGATTACTTGAAGATGCCGTTAAGCGACTGACTGATGAAAAATACGAAGCACCTAATGAAGTGCTTCTGGAACTTGAATATACCGGATTCATTCCTGATACGTACATCAAAAATCCTCAGACTAAAATGGAAATTTACAAGAAAATTGCTTCCATTTCGTCTAAAAATGAACTGGACCGTGTATACACTGAACTGGAAGACCGGTTCGGTCCCATGCCTGATGAAGTACATTCATTGCTGGCTCTGGCCGAAATCCGCGTATTCTGTAAAGAACTGGAAATCAGCACCCTTAAAGAACGCATGGGGCATGTAACGGTAGAATTCAGCAAAGTAAGTGCAATAAGCGTAGACAAAGTACTCCGCCTTATCCGCGAAAGTGGCGGATCGGTTAAACTTGATCCAAAGCGGCCAAACATACTGCTGCTGGAAACAGGAAAAATCGGGCTTAAGGAAAAATCACTGTTCATCCGTGAAAAACTGGAGGCACTGTTAGCCTGATATGCAAACTATCATATTGATAGAATTAAATCGTAAAATATCACGAAATAGGTTGCAACCTTTTACAGGCCTATTGTGTCATGCTATACTGAGTCAACTATGAGTGAAGACCTTTGGAAAGTACTTGAAGTAAAAGAAAGCATTCTTGAAAACAATGATCAGGAAGCTGCTGTTTTAAAGGACAAACTGAAAAAACAGAAGACCATGCTCATAAACCTGATGTCTTCTCCAGGCAGTGGAAAAACCACTACCTTGTGCCAGACCATCAACCGTCTGAAAGACCGGTATGCAATCGGTGTTATGGAAGCCGACATTGACAGTGATGTTGATGCAGCAACAGTAGCAGAAGCCGGAGCCCGTGCCATTCAGCTTCATACCGGCGGTATGTGTCACCTTGATGCCTGCATGACAGAGCAGGGGCTCGACGCTTTCAACTCATCAGATTTGGATCTGGTAGTTCTTGAAAACGTGGGAAATCTGGTATGTCCTGCAGAATTTGATACCGGTGCCCAGAAAAATGTCATGATTCTTTCTGTACCGGAAGGTTGTGACAAACCATTGAAATACCCTTTGATTTTTGAAGTTTGCGATGTTGTCATCATCAATAAAATTGATGTCATGAGCTACTTTGATTTTGATATTGAAAAATGTTCGGAATGGATTCACCAGCTGAATCCAAAAGCAGCGGTTTTTCCGGTTTCTGCAAAAACCGGTGAAGGTCTTGATGCCTGGTGTGACTGGCTTTCGAAAGAAACCGACGCCTGGATACACTAAATTGGTTAATCTCCGGGTTAATTGGTCCCGGAATTAAGAGGAGTGAATATATGTTATTCCAGATTTACGGAGCAAATACCGGTGCTCAGCTGCTTGGCTGGGTTGCAGTATTTGTTTGTCTTGTTCTTGCAAACGAAATTGCCCGCAGAACAAAGGCTGGCGGTCTGGCTGTACTGGTTTGTCTGCCAGCAGCACTGACCGTTTACTTTATTGCTGTTGCCATTGGTGCCGCTAACGGTGCTGAATGGGCACTGAAAAACCAGACCTACCTGTACATGAACGGTTGGTTCCATTATGCAAAACTGTACGCTGCAGACTGTGGTTGTATCGGTTTCATGATGCTGAAGTACAAATGGGGAAAACTGGGTAAATCAGAATGGTTCAAAGCATTCCCATTCGTAATTGTTGCAATCAACATCCTTATTGCTGTTGGTTCAGACTTCGAATCAGCCATCAACGGTGCACGTGCAGCTGCAGCTGCAGGCGATGCTACCATGCGCTGGTGGAAATCATCTGAAAACGTATGGCTGTACGGTGGATGGTGGAACTGGGCAAACGGTATTGCCGGTCTTCTGAACATCCTGTGTATGACCGGATGGTGGGGAATCTACCAGTCTAAAGACAAGAACAACCAGGATATGCTGTGGCCAGACATGACCATCTGGTTCATCATTGCCTACGACCTTTGGAACTTCCAGTATACCTATGCTAACCTGCCAACCCATACCTGGTACTGCGGTGTTGCTCTGCTTCTTGCTCCTACTTTCGCTGCAGCATTCTGGAACAAAGGTGGATGGATCCAGAACCGTGCAAACACACTGGCTATCTGGTGTATGTTCGCTCAGGTATTCCCACTGTTCCAGATTCAGTCAAAATGCGCAGTACTGCCTTCACTGTACAAAGGTGCAGCAGCTGCTGGAATCAATGCATTTGACATGACCACCATTAATTCAGCTGCAGAACTGACTTCAAAAGGTATCACTGCTGATCCTACTGCTCAGGGTGTAGTTGCTCTTATGGCTCTCATTGCCAACGTAATCGTTCTTACCATGATTATCGTTCGTGCTAAGAAAATGCACATCAATCCTTACAAATCAGAAGTTTGGGTTGGAACCAAAGATTACGAAGAAGCAATGGCACGTGCTATTGTTGAAAAATAATCCAGTACGGAATACTTTCCGGGCGTAAACCCGTAGTCATTCTGGACAAGGAAATCCCTGTGGAAATTAATCCTTATTTCTGCAGGGATTTTTTTTACACTCTACCGTTTATGTACTACTATATGTCATATAAAGGAGTGTAGAACATGGATGCTTTATCCCAAGATGAAATTGATGAATTACTTGCTGCTATCAGTTCATCAACTGACTTTTCGTCCAGTGATGACTTTGACCCGATATCTACGAGACGTATCAAAATCTATGACTTTAAGCGACCTGACCGTTTTTCTAAAAGCCAGATCCGAAAAATTACCGCCATCTACGAACGTGTAGCCCGTTCTATAACAACATCGTTCTCTTCAAGGGCCATGCAGATGGTTCATTGTCATGTTGTAACAGTTGATCAGCTGACAAACGCGGAATTTTACCGTTCAATGTATACGCCTTCCAGCTTCTGGTTTATATCAGATCCCTCATTCAAATCAAAATGGGTTCTATCAATCGACCCCCAAATATATATCGCCATGCTCCTGTCTTCCATCGGTTTTGTCACAGAAGATATTAAGGAAAAAGCGCTGTCAAATCGTGAAAACCTGTGTCTGACAGAAAACCAGTTCGATACACTCCAGCCGTATGCTGTAGATGTCGTTAATACCATAAACAAATACTGGAATGATTCTTATCCTGATTCCCCCATAAACCTTTCTATTACAGGAAAAGAGGTAAATCCATCGTTTGTCGGTCCTGAAATGGGAAATTTCGATGATACCTGCTGTCTTATAAGCATCGAATGTAAAATTGGAGAGGTTGAAGGCATGATAAACATTGCCATGCCCTATGAATCCAACCGAAAGCTGTTTGCCAAGATAGCATGTGAATACATGGATCAGCCGGATATGTACCTATCTGGAAATACCAAGCATTCCGTTGATACCGGTTCTATTCCGGTTACTATCGAAGCTCTGTATCAGACAGAACCCATGACCATGGATATTCTTGGTAACTACCTTGAACAGGCAAAAAATGACAAGTCTGTGTTCATGCCATTGGGAAAGGCAGAAGACATAGGGAAAATACTACTCAGCATAGGCGGTGACGCAGTTTACCATGCACATCAAACCGACGAAACCCATATTATCATCAACTCGCCAGTAAAGGAGGCATAATCATGGCAACAAAATCACAACAGGAATTAACTGCAGAAGAAAAAGCAGAAAAAATCATCAAAGATGCAGAACGCCGTTCTGAAGAAATCATCAACATGGCTCAGCAGAAAGCACGTTTTCTGCCGTATCTGAGCGATGTAAGAGTCAATCTGGAAGTTGTACTGGGAAAAACATGGGCTCCTTTAAGCGAGGTTGTTGGTTACGGTGAAGGCACTATCATCGAACTGTGTACTCTTGCAGGTGAACCGGTAACATTACGAGCCAATGGCAAAGACATTGCTAAGGGCGAAGTAGTTGTTGTAGACGAAAACTTTGGTTTACGTATTACCGAAGTTCTTGCAGACAATCAGTAAGCCCAGAAAGCCTCCGGAATTGTTTTTCCGGGGCTTTTTTTTTATCTGAAAATTGGTATTATAGCAAAAAAAGGAACTATTTCTTTGAATACCAATAGAAAATCTATATGCATGCACATGCTTCTGGCAGCGGCATCACTTTTCGTCAACGGACTGGGCGTATATCTTACCATTCACGCCAGTATTGGAGCCGGTCCTTGGGACGTCTTGAATCTCGGTTTGTCAAAAACCTTTGGCATTCTGTATGGAACAGCATCCATCGCTGTGTCAGTATCCATTCTGATAATTGACATACTCATGAAGGAACCCATTGGCATTGCCATGTTTATTGATTCCGTAGTCGTAGGAAAAGCTGTAGACTTTTTCAATTACCTTGATGTAATTCCAGTGTCCAAGACAATTACTGGCAGCATTATCATGATTCTCGTCGGACTCACCATCATGGGGTATACCCAGTATTTCTACATGAAAGCAGCTTTAGGCTGTGGACCAAGAGATACCTTGCTGGTAGGACTGTCCCGACACATGAAACGAATCCCCATTGGGGTAATCAGCATCGTACTGTTAAGTCTTGCAACACTGGTTGGATACTTTTTGGGTGGTCCTGTGGGAATCGGAACAATTCTTTGTGCATTCTGCAGTGGTCCCATCATGCAGTTTGCCTTCCGGACTGCTCATTTTGATGCCACAGGGATTACCCATCAGCGATTTTTTGAATCATTTAAAGTATTATTAAAACGCCCAAACTGATAAAACCTTATTGCCGAGCTTTAATCTCCCCGAGTTGCTGATTTGCATTTATAAAAAATC
>JAZLJW010000277.1:0-23227 GCA_045597345.1 Treponemataceae bacterium | reverse complement strand
ATCTTCTGGTACTTTGTATGTATCATCGTCGAATACTTCTCCGTAGATTGCACGGTATTCCCTTGGGTTGTTCTTGATTGCAGTAAGCAGTTTCTTTGTCTGAGTTGGGCTCAGTTCTTCTGCCTGCCATGTTGGGTCAGTGAGCTTTCTGTTGATGTACGATTTTTCTCTCGTAATTCTGTCAAATTCTACGGCTTCTTCTTCGTCCATCGGATTGGTCAGAGACTCTGCCATTGATACGTAATACCGGATCTGATTAGCAAATTCCTGCAAGGCTCCTTCTTCATGCATCATGCCCACGAAGTCTTTATCCAGTTGCTCATTTGTGCGATTATCAGCAGGTTCTACAGTTTGCTCAGTAAATTCTTCTACACCTTCATAGATAGATTTGGCATACGTCCATACTGCTTCAAACCATTTCTGTTCTTTAACGTCATCCCAAGCGCCAGTCAGTACACCATCAGTGTCCATAACCTTGGCGTACTCATACCATTCCTGCCATGTGTTAAAACCTGCAGCTTCTTCCAAAGTCTGAGCGTCAAGTTCTTCCTGCATGTATTGAAAGAGAAGATTATCAACAATCTGTGCATCTGAATCATTGAAAATTACAAAGTTACGTGCTTCTTTACCATCTGGTGTACCAAAGTTTGTACCTGCAGGATAATCAATACCAACATAACCGATACTTGATAAGAACTGGCTTGCTTCTTTATCGCCACCCAAGTAACTACTTACAGTACCATACAGAGAACGTCCAGTGTATTCTGAGTCAAAAACGCCATCAAGTTCTTTCTTTAACTGTTTCTCAACACCTTTATATTCATATTCACCATCGCTATTTGGCTCATATGCAAGTTTGTTAAACAGTCCTTGCTTAATTTTATCTGCTGTCTGTTTCTTTACAGGCTTATCCCATACTATAAATCCTTTATCCGGTATATCTACGGTGTAAAGATGTGTTTTTGGTGATAGGTCATTAAGATTTTCAAGCTTAACCTTTGCATTTTTATCTAAATATGGATTGTCAATATCATCTTCTTGTACTCTTATTACTTCATCTTTAAGGAAGTTTTTATATGACTCAATATTAGAATCGAACGACATAAGTTCGATATACATTTCATTTTCTAGAGTACCCTTTTCAAACTTTGAAAGGTAATCAACTAAAGATGGTCTTTGTCTTTCTGCGTAGTCCTTAGCTATAGCTCTTGAGTCTGTAACATAAGTACCATATCCAAAAGACATTGAGCCTTCTCCAGATAGGCCATAGTTTTCAGTATCAAACCTATCAAAGTCTGCAGCACTTCCGTGGTATACGGTCTGAAAGAGAATAGAAGGATTGTCTTCAGAAAAATCACCGTTGTTATCTGTGGCGGATTTTATCTGATTAGAGTTAAAAACGACATAGTCATTCCCAACATTACCATCAGAAAAAACTCCATTATCCTCTACATTTTCGATTATCACGCCATCTGAATAATCTCTTGATTCATTTACAAAACTGTCTGTTGATTTACCCATCCAAGGGTTTTCTTTTACAGTGTAGTTTTCTACACCTTCTTTCTTTGCTGCTGCTGCTGCTTCTTCATATGAGTTAAACAGAACTCCACCATTATCGTTGTAAATATTTTCATATGTATCATTGTCTAAAACAGAGTATTTATCGATTGCAGAGCCATCCCAATTCTGTCCTTCAAAATCTTCAAAAGCAGGGTTTCTTATATTTAAGAAGACACTGTAAATTGCTGAATTATCGTTTTCTTCATCATAAGATGGATTTTCATAGCTTCCTGAATATGAATAAGCCATAGAAGTGCTATCAGTAAACCAAAAAGTACCTTCTGGTGCATTTGTTTTTTTATCTCCATAGCTGTCATCAAAAACAGAAAATCCACTATTTCTTGTACCATGATAAACAACCAGTGGTTCACCGTTTTCATCAACCACTTTAGAAGCGTTCTGTGGGGCTGACTCCCAGTCACCGAACCATTTTTTGAATGATGATGTACGTACCTGAAGCCACTGTTTTTCTGTAAGGTTGGTGTTTTCTCCGTTCGGTGCTTTAAGCCACTGGTCTGTACCTTCGTACTGTTTTCTTACGTCTTCGATTTCCTGCATAAGAAGTGGCTTATTCCAGTCTTTTTCGATTTCAGCGTAGGTTTGTTGCAGTGTGGTAGCCTTGCGCTGAGCTGCATTCATCTCTGCTCTGCGTCTTGTGGCTTCCTGGTTCATCATGTGGTAGTAGAGTTCTTCGTCTACTGGATTGAAGTCAGTAAGGAAGCCACTCGTATTTTCTGCAGATATTTTACCTATAAAGTCCTTCAGTAAACGAAGTTGTTCATTTGTGTCCTGACGATAGTACCCATGGCCATTTTCATACCAATACTGCAATTCACCAATTACAGACCGTCTGAGTGTTTCTGAGTCTCTGATGTGTCGGATATTGATTAAGAATGTGTCTTGAGTCTGCAGAATTCTGAATGGACGTGCATCATCTACCCATGCAAGCTGCATATTCTGCAGAGCAGAGAATGGTGATTTTTTCAGCAGGTCAGCGTCAAAAATACTGCTCAGTTTTGTATAATCAGTATTAAGTTCTGAAAGAATTCTTTTCCCGGTTTCTGTTGTTTTATCAATCAGAATTGCAGCAGCATTAGAAGATGACTGAACACGAAGACTTTCGAGGTTGTTTGCAAGTTTAAATCCGATGTCTTCATAGTTTTTCAGTCGGTCTTTGTTATCAGCAGTTTCCCATACCCAGTTACCATGGTAGTCCAGTTCCCATCCAGTTTCCTTCTTGATGTTTCCAAGGTCTTTCCCTTCTGAAAAATATCTTTTTGCTTTTTCAAGGCTCTTTTCTTCATCAAGGATTTTTGCGTAACTTTCTGGCAGAATTTGGAAAATGAGATTTTCTTTATTTTCTACTGCTTTAAATTCTCCGTTTTGGAGTATCAGTCTTCCGAAGGTTCTGTCGGTTCCTGCAGGTCTTCTGAGTCTTGATTCAGAAGACTGTCCAAAGTGTTCATAGCCTTCTCCCTTTGACTCTCGCTCATAGCGTCCCAGTTCTTCATTGCAGACAGCAAGAATGCTTTCAAGTAGTCGTTTGATTCCTCTGACGTTCTCTGCATGGTTTTTCGTATACTCCTTTTGCAGTTCTTTCACATATTTAACCATGTCTTTTGGAGTCAGGTCAAACATGTTTTTCTCAAAAATTTTACGCTGAAATACACCTTTTTTGTAGAAGCAGCCGGATCCACCATCATGGTCACAGTAGATACAGTGCCACTTATCCTTGTATTTCACGCCTTTGTTTTTAATTTCTCCAAGTTCTTTATAACCTGCGTCAATAGGACACAGATAGTTATTTACCCATTTACCTGCATCAGCTACAAGAGCTTTCACTGATTCTTCTGTTACTACTTTGGTTCCCTGCACCGGAAGGATAACGCCGCCATTTTTTTCGAAAGTTGTTTTATGCGATTTGATAAATTCCAGTGCTTCCGTAGTTCCGTTGTAAACGAATGCAATAGGCAATTCAGGATAACGGTCAGCAAGAGTCATGTTGGATACGTCAAGAGAGAGCATACCGACATTTACGTCAAGGTCAATTCTTGAGAGCAAGTCAGGGCGTTTTGAGAATATCTGAATTGAGACCTGACGTGCATTCAGTTCCATGATGAGTTCTACCCATTTTTCATTCAAGTCACCTTTGTCAAAAATACGAAGAGCCTGACCTACGTCATAGTCTGGAGAAGCTTTATATTCTTCAGAAATAATTTCTGCTGCGGCTTTTGGGTCTTTCTCAACCAACATATTTACAAGTTCTGCTTTTACAACGGAAGCAGGATACATATAGTTACCAGTTGTTGCATAACAATACTTTGCACAGTCTGTTGATGGGTTACAGTTGAAGAGAGAACCGTTCAAAGCGTAAACTGGTTTGGCAGCATTTCCGATAAAACTTGTTTTCTTTGCATACTCCCAGAGTCCTGCTTCACCTTTATCTATGATGAGCTTTCCAAGTGGTGATGGCTGATAGCTGATAAGTTTGCCATTCTTGTATACCTGCTTCCCATCTTTGTTTAATTTTGGTGTACCATCTGTATTCATCACCGGGATTTGTTCCCATTTGTATGATGTCAGATAACTTGAGCAGTAGTCAGGGTCTGATGGGTCAAGGTCTGTTTTTGGGTCAATTTCTCTTGTCTGAATAGCTTCAAGAATTTCTGTTCTTGCTTTCAGTGCCTTATACAGTTCACGTGCATAACCAGTACCATTTGTACGTACCAGGTTCTTGTATACACGGTCTGCTTCTTTCTTATCGAGTATTTCATGCAGGCGTTTGTCTGCGAATTCCAGTTTCCAGTCATCAAGCTGAGCTGTTTCTCCAAAAACGAGTTCAGAGAAAATTTCACCTGCTTCGTCCATTGTCGCTTCAACACGTTCAGCAAGTGATAAGTCAACATCCTGCACAATACGGCCATTATTGCTTGTTCTGTCTTCCATAAGTGCCTTATTGATATTTGTTGCTCTATCAAGCTGATTAAGTGCTCGTTCTGCCTGCGACATTGCAGAAGTAGGGTCAGCAAAAAGAGAGTCAAAAAAGTTTCTGATTTCTGGTGACATTTCTACTGCATTGACGATTGCCTTATAGAATCTGACAAGAGCATTTGTCAGTTTTTTGAAAAGTGGCTCAAGTTCTTTCTTCTGTGTGATTCCTTCAGCAACGTGGCGCATGTAATAATCTACGAGCCGTTCTTCATCTTCACGGCTCCAGTTATTGATATTTTTTACTCCGATTAAGTTTCCAATTTCTGCGTTCTGTTCCGGTGTGAACTGACTGCGCATGAAGTGCATCCACTCATGCATGAATGTACGTGCGTCTGAGTTTTTTGAAACATAGATAAAACCACGGCCTGCCTTTTCAATCTGGCTCTGGTCAAAAAATCCACCGACTTCATTTTTTGCTTTGTATTCAGCTTCTTCTCTCGTGAAGTTCTGGTCAAGAAAGTGTTTAACTGACTGCTGATATTGCCGTGCAGTCATTTCGGTTGAGAATACCTTACCTTTAGCGGTATTGAAGTACCAGTCTGCAAGTGTTTCATCAGGATGGGAGAGTGCAAGGGAAGACTCCATTGAAGCAAGGTTGTACACGATTTCATCGTTTGTGGCATTTGGTCTTGCTTTTCGCATTTCATCAGCAAGGCTCAGCCGTGCACGCTGATTCCGTGCTTCGTTCTTGTCTGCGTAGTAGTTAAGCCCGTTCTTGGATCCGGTCACATTCATATCGATAAGAGCCTGCTTTACCTTTGCTGCAGTGGCTCCACGTGTTTCCCATTCAATATTTTTTCCTGCGAATTTCTCTGCAAAGTCCATGTAGGCTTCAGTGCGCAGGTTCTCTCTTCCAGGTGTGAGGAAATAATCGCTGATAGTAACATTATCTCCGTCAACGTTGTAGATAATTCTGCCATAGAGTTCTTCGTCCTTTCCTTTAATGGCGAATTCATGGTTGCTGGTCCCATCATCATTTTCTTCAATGAGTCTGTCTTCCGTGTTGAGCCGTCCGTTTTCAGTTCTGTAGGCTTCTTTTACTACGACCTTTCCTTCTTCATCGGTCTGAGTTTCTTCAGCAAGGTCTGACGTTTCGATTGTTTCTGCACGGTCAAGTTCTGCCTGACGTCTTTCTTCAGCGTTCTTCTCTCTGATGGCAGAGAACTGGTCATAGATGCTTTCCTGGGTTTCTGCTTTTGTTTTTGCATCCATTCCTTCAAAAATTGGTGACTTTGCAGTCTGTGCCATGTATGCTTCTTTACTGTCAATGGTAGATGCTGCTTTTTTAACTGATGAAAACTCTTTGATGTTTGCTCTTGCGTTAAACCCTGCATTAGGAATTCCGAGCACGAGTGCGCCACCGAAGCCACCTGCAAAAGACTGCAGAAGGCGTTTGCCAGTAGCAGGAAGACTCAATTCTTCGTTTAGTGCTTCAAGCTGTGCTTTTTCTTCTTCGCTGAGGTTAGGGTCTTTGCCGTATTCATCAATGGCATAAGCGATAGAACGGCCAAAGGTATCGATGATTTCCTGCAGGACTTCTTCTGCACCTTCTTCTACTGCTTCTCCAAGGTATTCAAGGCCAATCTTACCGATGAGTGAAGCAATGCGTTTGAAGCCACCTGCATAATACAGATTCTTGTATGCACCTTTGGTCAAGTTATCAATAAGTGACTTTGACACTGTTTTCGATGCGCCTTTTCCAACTAATTTACCTACAGCACCTGCGACAGTACCGAGTGTTTCTTCTACGATACCCTGCAGTAAAGCAGATACATTGGCTACTGCTCCTGCAGTTTCAACAGTTGCTCCGTCATCACGTAACTGCTGATAGATTTCTCCCTTCATGGCGTCCCATGAGTAAGTGGTTCCGAGTACTGCAGCACCAACACCACCACCTAGAAGCATACCTACTGCAGAAGATGCAATGGCACCACCAGTAAATGGCGCAGACTGTGCTCCCCATTTGGCGCAGTTCTGCCACCAGGTCCTGCTCTGGGTATCTTCAAGGCCTGCTATCTGAGAGTCAATTTCAGCGAGATAAGACTGTAGAGCGCTGATGTCTTCATACCCATTGCGTTCTGCTTCCCATATCTGATTACATATTTTGTTCCGTTCAAGCTGTAAAAGTCCCTGCTGGAATGCGTCGCAGGTTGCAATAAATGCTGATTTAGGCTGCTTATAGTCTTCTCCGAAGTTCTCACGGTTCAGTGCTTCAAGGTTAAGATAGGCTTCATCTGGAGTCATGCCGTAGATTTCAGAGTATTTAAGTGCATTGGCTACACGGTATGACATATTCTCTGCTTCTACCGGATCCGCAATATCCCTAAACAGAGTACTCACAAATTCATACTGGTCATCATTGAGCCGTACCTGATAGCGTTCAAGATTTTCCTGACGCTGAGCAGTACGTGCCTGCTGTTCAAGTGCTGCGTTTTTGATTGTATCTTCCAAGTTAAAATCTGCCATGTTATCCCCTTATTTTCCCAGTAATTTCTTTGCTTCTTCAGGATGATTCTTTGCCCACTCATACCAGGCTTGCTCACGTTGTTTTACATTTGCCTGCGCCCATTTATGTCCAAAAGACTCTTTCCAGTCTGGTGGTGCGCTCTTCTGTTGAGTCAGCAGGTCTGACGCAATTTCACGGTATGTTGCTTCATCGGTGCGTGTGCTTATTTCGCCACTCTTTGCCTTTTCCTGCGCCTGCGATTTAAGCCGCTGGAAATAATCAGGATTTCCTCGTGAGAGTTCAGACAGAATATTGACCTTTGTATCTTCGTCATAATTGTCCCATGTTGCCTTTGAGTATCCTGCAGGTACAATTCCGCTTTCAGCGATTAGGAATGTAGCGTCATTGTCGTTAAGGTTATTTATTGCTGAGTTGTACTGATTCTTTCTCCGTTCTTCGTCAGCAGCCTGCTTGGCTGATGTATTCTGATTGGCATTCTGTACTTCTACCCAGTCTTTGCTTCCGTTGGCTTTCATGACGAGTTTAGGCTTATCGCCTTCTGCAATCATCTTGTACTGGTCACCGTTGTCGAGCATGACAATAGGTGTACCGTTGATGTCGTATAGGGTGTTTTCATAACTCCATCCGAAGCCATTATCGGTACCATCTTCTTTCAGTTCAAAATTCTCTGACAGTTCTTTAGGAAGAATTCCGTATTCCTGCAGTTTATCTATGGTGTAATGAGCCACTTCAGAAGCCTTTTCTTCAACTCCCGGTGCAAAAACATTCCGTGTTTTAGCTATGGTATTGTCATTAACGGTATATGCACTTCCTTCGTTTGCAAGTGCTGAAATAGTATCAGCCATTGCCTTATCTGAACTTCTACCAAACTTACGTGTAGTATCAAGCATGTCAGTAAGGCCACCGAGTAACATTGCGTTAACACGGTTCTCCCATTGTGGAATAAGATTTTTGATTTCGTCACTGTCTCCGAACTTACATGCATAGATAAGGTCAAGAGCCATCTCATGTGCTTTTGCTACAACTACGTCATAATACTGGCCGTTTTCTTCAAAATATTTCTTTACGTCACTGTCTTTTTCAAGCTTCAAGACTTTTTTGGCGTATGTCATGAGCATGTTTTCTGTTTTATTGGCTAGAGTCTTTGCTTCAACCGGGAGAATATTTGATTTGATTGCGGCATCAAAAATTTTATCGATGTCCTTTGCGTTATTAACAATGTACTGCGAACGAGAAATATCTTCCCCAGTTTCCTGCTTATACAGTTCCCATGACTTAGTTACAACGGCTTCTATCATGCAGTTGAGGTTGTCAAAATTTCCGTTGTAGCATGCATCAACCCATGCAGTAGGGTCTGTAAACATCTGATAGTATGTTACCTTTGTTTTATTGTTACCGCTTGCGGTAGTCTGGTTCGGCTCTTCCAATGTCTGAAGCAGTTTATAGAGTCTGTCAGAATAGGATACACGGTCTGACTCAGAGAGTTTGTTACCATTCATGGTATCCATCATTGAAAGTGTCTGATTGATTCCATTGAGCAGGTCTGGTCCGGTCATGAAGCGCAGTTTACTGTATGCTTCTGAGAGAAGGCTTGCGTTGTTCTTCTGAGTCTCGGTTATTCTCGTATTCCACTCTGTCTGTAGTTGCTTACGGATTTGACTCTTGAGTGCATCCTTCTGAATGAATCCGTTACCTTCTCCAGGTTCAAGTTTTCCACCCTGCAGTACTGGAAGTGAATATTCTTCATCAATTCGCTTTGCTGCTTCCTGGTATGCTTCCTCAAGTGTTCCACCAGCCATGAGTGTATTTAGTCCTGCATTCAGACTGAGTGAGCTGAGATAATCGTTAATTTGAGATACTATCTGTTTATTATAGTTGTCTGAGCCAAGAATGCGACCTTCTTTGTAATCTTCATTGATTATGGCTGATATTGCTTCTATTCCCTGCTGAGCAGTTAGAGTTTGGTCGTCTTTAATTTTTTCAATTTCAGTATTGTGCACTGATAAAATTTCTTTATTGGCACTGTTCCGTATAGATTGTGCCAGGTTCCACTGGTTTCCCAGTTGAGCTTCTTTAACCATATTTGTGAGGTATTCAGCTGATTGTGGCGTCTTTGCATTCGCATTGACTGTCTCTGTCCACTCATTGAAAAAGTCTTCATATTGCTGCTGAAATGTGTCATATTCGTTAGAGTTGTTCAGATTGTAGAAGAGCTCGTTCATTGCATTGCTGAATAGCATTGACTGGTTTTGAATGTCAGCTTTAGTCTTTTCGTTTCGTACGTCAACCATCACTGACGCAGTCGCATTAAAAGCAGAAGAAAAAAAGTCCATGTTTATTCTCCAAAACTAAAAAGTGGTTTTCCTTCAAAAGCAGAACCAGCTTTATATCCAGAAGAAAAACCTTTAACAATAGACGAGCCAAGACCATACCAGCTCGCTAAGCTATTCCAATGAAATTCTGATGAGTAATATTTATCACTTAGGTTATCAAGACTAAGTCTATAGTCAGTGTTGGTAAGTGTTACATTTTGCCCAGTGATTGCATCGTAATAAGTTGAGGATTCATCACCGGATAAGTTGGCTATCTGTCTGTTAATATTGGTCAGCTGCTGATTGTATTGTGACTGCAATGCATTAAGATTGTTCTGCTGAAGTTTGTATTGACTTCCACCTTCAAGGTAGCTTTTCCTCAGATAGTTGGCGTTATATCTGGCATCTGATATTGCATCACGGCTCTGGTTCATGCTTCTGATGGCACTCTGTAACTGTAAATTGTTGGCTTCATTCTGAGCAGTAATATTCTGAGCCAGTTGTTTATCCTGATATGCAGCTTGTCTACCGACGGCTCCCATAACACTACTGTTACCACGTATACCCGCAGTTGCAGTATTCGCAAGACTAGATCCGGCATTCTGTCCATTCTGCATCATGCCTGCATTGATGGCCTGATTGGTCTGCTGCATGCCGATTCCCATCTGCTGTAGGTAGTTGTTGTAGTCAGCTGATATATAACCTTCCTGCTGAGTTGTCTGCAAGTCGGCTCTTTTTGCCTGCTCATTGGCTTCAGCTTTCGCAATATTAAACTTCTCATTTTCTCTTGCTACAGAGTCTGTGTAGGTCTTCTCAAGGTCTACCTTATCTTGCTCAAGGTCTTCTTTCTTCTTATCTGCTACATTTTTTAGATTTTCTTGTTCTCGTTTTCTCTGATTCGTGGCTTCATTAGCTCCAATAAGATAGTCTGCACCATAAGCAGCAATCCCAAGAGCGAGCAATACCCATCCCATAACTTACTCCTAAGCTAGATTTGCATTGACTGATAAGACTACGCATGGATATGGTCTGTCAGTCTTGATAGTGAAAAATACGTCAGTCTCAGAAGAGCCTGGATATATCACCTTGCGTATACCAGAATATGGTTCTGTCAGTCCGGTTATCTTTTCAGTGACGCCATTCGGGTTAACGATTTCGGGCAGGTATGATTTGCTGAATCTAATTTGCAGGTCAGTGATTCTCTTTGAACCAGTGATATTGTTGTTTACTACTGGCATTGATTTAATCAGTGACTCATATCTGTATCCGATAATTACATTATCCACGTCTGAAAATTCATTGTTAGTGGCTTCCGTTTTCGTGTATATGTCCTTGCCATCGAATACCACTGCATCGTCACTGTATCCTTCAGCTGCTTCTACTGAATATTTACTCCACGAGTCCAGGTACTTTGTGTCTGTGAGGTTCAGTTCTTCCATGTAAACAGAGCCGTCATCATACTGCACTGCAGCGTAAAGAGTATCTGATGAGTTATCGCTTCTGACAGTTGCGCAGGAAAGAATGCGTCCATTACCGTGTTCAATGCGGGACCATCCGAGGATTCCTGCAGATTTTTCGTATAGCAACACTGCGACAGTCCCGTCAGCCTTTGTTATTAGTAGTCTTCCATAAGGGTTATTCATGTAGTCAAAGTCAATTGCTGCAGACTCTTCCAATATCTCAGGATTTGCTATAGTGATGTTGTTTGACTGGAATGCAGCTTCCTGAGCATTCCAGTAATATTCACGAATTGAGTGTTTCCCCTGTGCAAAAAAGATAACTGCTTCACCTACGTATATAGCCTGAATATCATCGGATGAGTGTCTTCCGTTCAGAACGACCTGCAGTGAGAGTGCATTAACTCCGCCGGGTACTACATATTCTGAGCTT
Organism: Treponemataceae bacterium; assembly: GCA_045597345.1. Lineage (GTDB taxonomy): Bacteria > Spirochaetota > Spirochaetia > Treponematales > Treponemataceae > Treponema_I. The sequence continues at coordinate 12,007 of JAZLJW010000277.1, read as the reverse complement.
TCCGTACCGATTATGAGATTGTTGCCAGGACATATCCATTTGACGGCATCATTCTGGTCTGATGCAACTTCAAAAAAGAATCCGTTGTCAGCAGTGGTCATGTCGTTATATTCAGTCGTTTCTTCATAATCTGCTTCTGTAGGATTGTCTGCACTTTGCCATAGCTGAATTGCCATTGCTTCACTGGTTATGTCTTTGGTAGCATTATTGCTTATGAGAATTTCCTTATCAGACAATGAAGTTACCTTGGTAGCTATTGGAATTCCATCACAAGTCACATAATAGTCAGTTACCGGGTTCTGAAGCTGTTTTGTGAGGTCTTGAGATACGCCAGTGATTTTGTTTGTACCGTTTTTTATGGATCCGGTAAAAATATGCAGGTCTGGGCTTTTGATTACCTTTGATACTGTTACATAATGGGTATAGTTATCGAAGGTTGTGTAGCGGTTTCCTTTTTCATTCGGTGCTGCGCTTGCCCATATTTTCTGCGGTTCAGTCTGAGTGCTTCCGAGCCATAAACGGTTCTGGTAAAATGCAACTACACCAGGATAGTGGCCAGGTTTTTGGAATGTAGTAGTATTTTTTTCAGGAAGGTGTTTGTCTTCATCCGGGTTATACACGCCTTCCTTATACTCGATGACTTCAATATCTGGTTCAAAGTCAAATATCATCTTGGTCAGCGTAAAATTTCCATCTGAATTATACTTGATTGAAAATGGCGGGTTTTCACGGTGTGCAAAAATAATCAGGTCATAATTCTGAACACACTGTACTTCCATTGCAGTTTTATACGATTGTGGCAGCCAGTTAACCTTCAGTTTTTCTTGTGTTTCCGGGTCTTCATCCTCTGTTTCTTGCCCGTTATAAAAATAGTGTTTGTTTCCTTCAGCAGGCGATAGCTTACGACCATCTCTCCACAAGTCGATGTAACCGGGACCAATTTCAATAACATACGACATAAACTTATTAACAATAAATGGGATGAGTCTTGCTTCAGAAGTCATTTCTCCGCACCTTCGGAAGCCGTTCCTGCGCACAATGCCACCAGTAGGAAGGATATTGAAGTTCTTGAGTCTGCTTGCTCCCTGATAATAGGTCTGTAGGTCAGCACGGCCATATAACCGTTCAGACAGTTCACCACTTGCAAAGTTAGTTATCAGCATTAAAATCTCCCCACAATCTCATCAGTCCAATAGGTCTGTCCGTTAGGCTTGCTCTTTCCCGCCGCCTTACTTGCCTTTGTTGCTGCATTTTCAATCAGCTGGGCTTCTCCCATAAGCATGTTGTACAGATTCGTATCCCCGGTTATTTTCAGCACAACCTTTGAAGCAAGCCGAGTCTCTACGTATTCCCAGAAGTTAGGGTCATATGGGACATTGTCATATCCTGGAATATCTTCCTGCTCTTCTGGTTCTGCAGGGGTTTCTTCAGTCGGTTCTTCTGGTTCTACAGGTTCTTCATCTTCAGTTGGTAAGGATTCCTTGACTACTGGAGTCTGCTTTCCATTAGTGATGTAGAGCAGGACTGGTTGGGCTTCATCTGAGTAAAGGTAGTCTCCCTCTACAATGAACTGTCTGCCGTTGTTCAGTTTCAATGCACGTGCGCAGTCAGCAGGAAGTAAGAACATGTTTTCATATGGAGAGAAATTCTCCGTATCTTCAAGCTTAGTCAGCCGTACACGTCTTTTTGCTGATGTCCACGGTGTACGGGTAAGTGTTTCGAGCATGGTACTGAGATAAAACTGCTTTACGGTCTTCCATGCTTCTGAGTTGTTGTTTATATCGTCTTCTGTGAGTGTTGTCTGTCCTGCTTTGAGTAGTGCCCGGTTCACGAGGTCTCTGTTTATCTGCATTTTTGTATCTCCATAAGAAAAAAAGCCGGGCACAACGTGTGCACCCGGCCTTATGCTAAACTTCCACCATGTAGTCGGCTTTCAAGGATTCATCAGAAAGAATGATGATATCGCCAGCTGCATGGTAAACATTGTTGATGTAGCAGGCCTTGCTTATCTTATACCGTTTTGGCTTCCGTTCCTTTGCGGTAGGTTTTTCAAGGTTCTCTGCGTCTTTTTTTGCGGCCATCGGTTACACCCCAGTGTAGATTTCTGCTTCTGCAACTCCAGTTTCGCCACTGGTACCAACGTATACACATTTAAGGTACCGTTTGGTGACGCCAGTAATTGCAACCTTTGCGCTACCGGATCCGGTAACGGTGTCGGTAGTTGCTACCAGTTCGCCATCGCCATCAACTGTATCTGACTGATACAGTTTAGCCTGAACGGCTCCGGTACTGGCTTTTACAGATAACAGAAAGGTTTCTCCGTTAACGTCCTGCTTGTCGATGTCGACAACGTTAACTCCGGCAGTAGTGGCAGAATTTGGCACAACTTCGCCAAAAGACAGCCAGTGGTCAGGTCTTGATACAGTATCAAAAGTTTTAGCCATTCTCTTTACGCTCCTTTTTTACAGTTTTGCTTCCGTGTTCAGAATTGCGTCGCACTGCCGGAAACGCATATCACGAATAGTAGTGATACGGTTGCCCCATGCGTCTTCCAGTGACAGTGCAAGGTTAGATTTACCAAGGGTTGCAAGGTCGACTTTTGCAAGTACTGTTTTGTTGGCAAGAATTGATACAGTACCCGGGCCTTCAGGAAGTCCATAGCTTGCTTCAATGATTTTCTTAACGATGTCTTCACCGGAAGCGTTCTGTGGGATATTACAGATACGGATGAGTGCTTTCGGGTGACGTACAGTCAAACCGTAGTCTGCCTGGAAGTAGTTCTGGTAGGCTTTGTATTTGTTGCCGTTTTCGTCCAGTGCGTCTACAACACCATCATCCTGACGATGTACGCCCATATCAGAAGCCCCACGTGGGTACAGCATATGAGCGAATACACGGCCCCATTTAATGAGGTACACAGAAGTGTTGGTAGCGGCAGCATCCCCGGTACCGAATTTGATGGTGGTATCATCATCAGCAACAGCACGTCGTTTTGCCAAACCGTCAATGTATGAACTGTCTGCGTCATGGTCACCATAGATGATGTCTGTTGCCTGTTCCTGCCCCATAGCAGCGACAAAGGCATCCAGTTCGCCACGAATAAATCCGGCTTTATCGATTTCGCCATCTACGATGGTTTTATCAATCTGACTGTATCCGGTCAGCTGACAAACATAGTCGTAGATGTCTTTGGTCTGAGAAGCACTGTTTGGGGTACCTTCGTTTACCTTACGATGTTTAACCGATGGCAGTGCTACACGCTGCAGAGTACGGTTAACGGTACCGTTGTTTGACTCAAATACTGGTGCATCGAACAACATTTGGTTCGTGCTTGCCAGGGTTTCGATAATCATACGACTATCCTGATTGAAGCCATCACGTCTTGATGCTTCAAGCATGGTAAGTTTATCGGTTACTGATAAAAGTGCCATTTTTTATTTCTCCTATGAAATTAAAGTTTTACGTTAAAACCACCACCATCACGTCTTGAAACGTATCCGTCTCTACGTCCGGCAGTACCTTTGTTTAATGTTCCGCTTTCAAGGGCTGACTCGCCCATGCGGATAAACATTTTTGCGACGTGAACGTTGAACATTGCGCCACTTTCGATAAGTGCTTTTGCAACTTCATCGCCACCCCAGGCTTTGATACCTTTATCAAGCATTGCTACCTTTGTACTGAACTGGTTGCCGTATTCTTCTTTCAATGCGTTTTCTACGGCATGGTATCTGTCGTTCAGTTCCTGCCGCTGATTGTTCAGTACTTCAAGTCCTTTGGCTTTAACGATTGCATACATATCCTTCGCCTGCTTTGCAGTCAGGTTTGAACTGTATGCAAGCTCTTTGAAGCTCTTTGCATCGTCTCCACCTTCAATGTCGTACTCATCAGCGGTCTTCGGTTTACCTACCTTCTGCCAGAATGCGTTCATTGCATCTGCGTCAGCATCATCTTTTGGCAGTTCGATTCTGCTACCCATGAGGTGCTGAAGTTCTGCATAGCTTTTGGCAAGGTCTTCAACTTTTGTGAATTTACTCAAGGTTTTGACGAGTTTCTCATCGCCTTTTGCTTCTTCGCTCAGTTGCTCAAACCATGTAGGTGTTTTCTGTGGCTCAGTGTTAGATGGCTCGCTCCCTTCTGACTTTCCTGCAGTATCCGTTGCGGGTGCATTGTTTTCAGTAGGCTTTGATTCTTCCGTACTGTATCCCATAGCCTTGGCAAGTGTTAAACCTTCACTGGCGGGTGTATTTCCAGTGTCGGTTCCGTTGTTCAGTGCAGAATTGTCCGTTATTGGGTTCTGGTCTGGCATTTATTTCTCCTTAATTGCATCGATAAGACTGGCTGTGATAACTTCCGTGTTTTCAATGCCGAGTCTTTCTCTCAGTAACTGTTTCGCATAGTCGCAAAGTACGTGGTCGCTTTCGTTTTCTGCCTGCCTGAAGTATCTAAGGTCAGACAAAAGAACATTCAGCACAAATTTACCTTCATCAGTGGTAAATACGTGTCTGAATATTCTCTGCAGTGCTTTCTTCTGTTCTTCCGGTTTTGCGTGTTCATAACCGGGTACTACAAATTCATGCTTGCTCATCGTGGCATCGCTCCATTCAGCTGATTGTTAAGTTCTTCCATCATGGAGTTAGGTTTTGCCTGCTCATTTAACTGGCCTGCATTGTTCAGCAGGTTCTTGCTCATTTCCATTGCCATTGCCTGCTGCTGCATTTGTGCCTGCTGCTGAGCTCTTGCCTGCCGTAACGCTTCAACGTCTTTGTCTTCACGTATTGCTGACATTGGCATTCCGTTACCAATCAAGAGCTTCTTCATGGTCTCATCCTGGTCAATCAGGTCGAGTGACTCTGGGAAGAGCTGAGCCATAGGTGCAATGTAATTCAGCACGGTATTGATTCCACCAGTCTGATGGTATCTTCTCTGAGCCTGCGCAAGTGCTCCAAGAAATTCAATTTTGATTTGTGCTCCAGTATCAGCAATACCCGATGGTGGATCGGGGATTTTACCTTCTTCATAAAGTAGATAAAAACTGCGCTGAATGATACGTGTCAGCGTATTGTTAAAGTTGACAATCAGATTGGAAAGAACTGCAGCCTTTTCTCCCTGCAGTTCAGACACTTCTGTAGCCGTCATCTGTCGGTCTTGGTGCTGAAGCATGAGAAAGAAGTCAACATTGAACCAGTCTTTTACTGTCTGTTTGATTTTCTCAAGAATGTCCAGTGTGATAGGATAGTTTTCCCCGGTTGCCAGTGGTTGCAAGGTGTCTCCGTTTTTTACATACGTGATACCTGCAGGACTTGTATCAATATCCAGAATATCCTCACTTGCTACCATTGGTGGCCGTGAGGAAGTCTGAGCGATGTCCATTGTTGACTTGTTGGCTAGGTTCAGGTATAGTATATCCTGCATTGCTGATATAGCAGGCGATTCTGAATACGGTGTCCCAGGAATGTTGTCCCACTCAAAGACTGCATATGGAAAATCTCTGTATCCGGATTCAGAGATGATGTGATTCTCGCTCAGCTGAACGTATACTGCAGCATACGGCATGTTTTTGGCGTCAGGAATTTCTTTGTTGTACTCTGTACGTTTATACACTGCAAACAGAATTTCTATATTGTCGTTCCATCTGCGTCCATCTTCTTCGTCGTACATTTCCCTTGTCTTATCAGCAAGATTGTCATATCCGAAAAAATCAACAGCCTGCTTGATTGTAAGCAGGAAGTTTCTGTAAATGGTTGTAACTTCTCCGTACTCATCGGTATCGAAGAAAACTTCGTTCATTCTGTTGGAAGTGAATCGCAGCTTCTGTCTGTCGTAGTCGTAGTCTATAAGCATGCATCCGTGGCCGATTGTTGCGGTATTTGATACAAGCTTTGTTGCTTCCTGATAAAGGTTGGAACGGTTGAATTCAGCAAAAAGAATCTGTTCTACTTCCGCAAGCCATTTGTTTACCCCGTAAAGCTTGAGCTGACGTTCATCCTGCAGAGTTAGTTTAAGCCATACAATGTTTGGGCTGATTGAGTAGCCGATGATACCAGACGTGAGAGTGTTAAGATAATTGCACGGGTCTGAACTGTACCGTACTGGTGCAGTTGGGATTGCTTCAAGATTGTTCCAGTCATAGACAGACTTAGAGCAGTAGTTCTGTGCTTCCTTCCATCGGTCTACAAACTTATCCCGTACAGACTTCATGTGCGAAAACTGATATTTAATAAAGCGTAAAAGGTCTTCTTCGTGTTCTGTCATACTTGCATTGTCTGACAGAAAAAAAATCATAGTAAGTAGTTGTAAAAGTCGTGCATAAAAAAACCGTCACCATAACAGTGACGGCTCAGAACTATTCAGCGTTTTTTGTGATAAACGCAATAAGCGCAGATACCTCAGTGACAATTCCTGCAGTAAGCACTACACCAGAGTTAACCACTTCCGCAGTTGCTCCACCGATAATCAGTACTGCTGATGATGCAACCAGCAGTACCCATGCAGTTACTTTAACCGCTTTGTTTTTGAAAAAGTCCATGTTCTTTCTCCTTTCAGTTGTTGTATGTATCCCAAGCCTTCTGCTTGTGATTTACTTCCCTTGTGTATGCTCGATTCTGACGATTGATGTAGCGTGCGGGTGTCTTAACGAATTCGCTCATAAGAGCATACCTGCATTCATCGTAGATGTGGTCTTCCATCGCTGAGTCGATGTCTTCCGGTCTGTTTGGATCCGGCAAGAGCAGTGGAATAGTTTCAATAAACTGATAGCAGTTCTGGAACACCATCAGCATAGGTCTGCCGTCTTCGTCTGTCTGCTTGAGATAGTCGTGTACCATTGCGATACCGTTGAGTCTGTCATGATTGCCTTTAATCATTTCAAACCCTGCTGCAGCAAATTTTTCCGCTATAGATAAGTCATCTGCGTCTGTCTTACTCCATACTGCAGGGTCAGCAACCATATACTTTACACCCTCTGCCACAGATAACTCATAGGCTCTTTGCGCTACCTGTGTTGCGCTTTCCTTTGTACCTACGTTGCGTTGTCCAGGTTCGCAACCGTACATTTCTCGGTACCTGATTACTCTTCCGTGTGCATTTACTGCATACCACCCAATCGAGTATGGTTTACTGTATCCCCAGTCCATGGCGCAGAACTTAAACCATAAGCCCGGCTCAAGTGTAAATGGTTTGATAACATGCTTCATTGTGTCAAATTCTGAAAACACCTGCCCGGCAATAACGTCCCAACTACCAAGGCGTAGAGCCTTGTATAGATAGTCGGGAAGCATTCCGAGGGCGTTTTCATACTCCTTGTCTCTCTGCATTAGTATTTGATTGTCATCAAGTGTGGACGGGATAAAGCAGCGTGTTATTTCTCCGCCATTTTGCAGAGGTATGTGATGTATGATATACGGCTCAAGCATGGCGTACCTTGCTCTGAGCCATCCGTGACCGACTCCGCCCGGGTTGCAAGTACATAAGGCCTGCGTGTGGACACCATAAGGTGAACGAAGTCGGGAGAACATATAAGTCCAGCAGTAGTCAGACGCATAGTTGCCGATTTCGTCAAAACATATCCAAGAATACTGATGGCCTTGGTAGTGCCGTACGTCCTTGTCCCTTTCCAAGTGACGGAATTTCAGCGTGGCTCCATTTGGGAACGTGAAGGTAGGCTTTGTGTGCATTCCCTTTGGGACTGCTCCCATCGGTCTGTAAAGAGCTTCTGCTCTGTCTATGAGTTCTTCGAGTTCTCCAACTTCCTGGCGAAAACAGATTCCACGGTGAGCATATCCGTAGCGTGTGACATTCTTCAGGAAGTCTCCAAGAGCTCCGTCTGACTTACCGCCACCTGCAGCACCACCATACATACGGTCTTTTGCCGGGCAGGCAAGTAGGATAGCCTGCTTCGGTTGTGGCTTCCAGATTACTCGCCCCATGTCATAATCCAACTCTACACCGTTGATTGCTGAGTAATAGGCTTGTTTTTGATTTTCAGTCATTACAGCCATCAGTTAACCTTCCGGAATATCTGTTCCTGCACCATCTGTTCATAACCCTGTTCTGTGTTCATCGGGTTAACCATGATAATCGGACTGTCATTTGTCTGTATGTCTTCTGGTCTGATGAGCTCAAGGTATTTCATCATCAATTCCAGGAATTTCTCACGTTTACAAAATTTAATTTTCAGCCCTAAAAATTTGCCGTCACCGTCAAAAACCGGGATAACTTCTTCTATCGCTTTTGCTGCTTCCCCCAGTTCTGACAGCGGTACTTTCAGGATTCCTTTATCGTCCAAGTAGTCTGCAATGTTCCAGTTACTGCAGATTTCGATTGTTTTAAGAGTCTTGTATGAATTAAAGGTGTCGCTTTTTGTCTGTGCTTGTCTGAGTATGTGACTTATACAACGACTTACCTCTTCGTCCTGCAATAAACGGTTGCCGTTGTCACTGGCGTACTTATCATCAAGTTCCTTTCCGTTTTTTTTGTATGCTTTTTTATACGCTTCTTTCGGGTTCAGCGCAGTTTCTTCTGTTCCGGCCGCATAGTAAAGACAAAAAAGCCGCTGTCGTGGTTTTAAGTTGTATTCTTTCAAGTCTTGTATAGTCAATAAATTGCTCCATTTTGTTATCTTTTCTCATCAAAAATCACTAAAAGCGCATGAAAAAAGGCAAAAATTTGCAGTTTTTTTGCTATTTTTGCATTAATTTTGTGCAGATATTGTCAAGTTTGCCCTCAAGTTTTGATATTTGTTTGACAATAGTCTGCATGTTTGCGTCCAGTCTTGCGTTGATAATTGAGATACTTGTCATATCCTTTTCCAGATTGGCAACTCTGGTGTCTATGGCTACAATATCCCGCTTACACGCCTGCTGCACCATGTCCATCTGCTTTACAATCTCACCGTACTTTACCGATACCGTCATCAGTTTAGTTATGAGAGTTATCATCAGTCCCACGAAGGCAATACAAGCTGATATGATTGCTACATTACTTGCTGTCATGGTTTTGCCCCCTCAAGAGATATCTGCAATTCCTGGGTGTCAATAATGTAGTCAGTCAACTCAAGCCAGTACCATAAGGGCATAGACACATAGCCATCATCACCCAAAAAGACAACACTTGCGCCGTCTTTGTATGGATCCGGCACGTCCACGTAATTAAAGTCAGGGTAGACAGTTTCAGTGATTACGGTTGGCGTACTTGTGCATGATGTCAAGGCTACTGTTAAAGTTATCAGTATCAGTACCCTCACGCAGTTCTTTCTTCTGTTCATTGGCTTTCTTCTCCCGGGCAAGAATTTCTTTTCTTTTTTTTAATTCTTTTTTATCAGCGTCAGCTATTTCTTGTTTGTACTTTTTTTCCAAGGCTGCCATATTAGCCTGATACTTAATGACGTTGTATATCAGCAATAACAGTATGCCAATCGTTACTACAGCCATAACGGTATTAATTATGATAAACACTTTCATTTTCCTTTCCGTGGGTCTTCATGTACGCATTGCCGCCTATATAGGCCAGCCCCGTACTGCTCAACACTCCGGCCAGTGCGATGGCACCTTCCGGCATTACGTACCCGGTAAAACTCCCGGTGAGCACTGCAAGCACAATTACCGTGGCCAGTATCATCGCCCATACCGTGATAATCCATTTACGGCTCTTGTATTTGTTTGTTTCTTTTGCTGCTGCGTCACTCATTTTGTTTATCTCCTTGCAAGGTACCCTAAAAGGTTCAACTTGCTTCTATATTTCAATTCCGCCCCGTTCTGCGTGATTCCGTTCTGCTCCAGTACCAGCAAGTCTTTACCGCAGTCAGCCAGAACGATAGCCACGTGTCCGTATCTGTTAGCGTCTGTGCCATCCCAGATAGCAACGTAGCCGGGCTCTGATGTGGTCTGTGGCGGGATACGTGAGAAATAAAGCCTTTCTTTTGGCAGTAGCATATATTTCCGCCACAAGTCTTTGGCTCCGTCCACGGCTCCGGTGTGTTCCGGTATCTCCAGTACGTCCTTTGCATACTGGCGGAAAAGGTCAACGCACTGAGCTCCATATGCCCCGTCATAATCAACCTTTTTACCGATGTATTTATGCACAAAAAAAGTAAGTTCCATGCTTAAATTTTATGCTTTTGGTGTTGTGTTTGTTAGTAGTTATTTTTTTCATACTTTTTTTGTTTTTAGGTGTTGACAAAAACAAACGGTAGGTGTATATTAACACTGTAAGGCAGTGATAAGCACTGTAAAGGAGATTAAGACATGGATAAGACAATCGAAACAATGGCAGATGAGCTTAGTAACTACTTCATCGAAACAGTAGCATCTTGGACTAAAGAAAGTGAAGAAAAAGCATACAAATTCAAGAGTTTGCACCTTAGCGACATGAGTCATTCTCTGTTTGACGAATTATCAGATAGTGACAGAAAAGCTGTTGTTGACCTTGCTGAAGAATTAGTAGGCGATTACAACGACTAAGACAACAGGGGCGCAAGCCCCTAAAGGAAGGTTAAACATATGAAATTGACAATGAAAGACGGAAGCTACTACGAAATTACAGATAACAAAGTAAACGGTAAAACAAGATGCTTTTTCAGTCAGATTCTTGAAGCACCATCAAGCCAGGTAACTCATTACCCAGTAAAGGAAGTATGGCTGAATGACGCTGCCATTGAAGAACTGAAAAAGGTTTCAATCTGATGGAAGAACAAAAGAAATACACCGGGTACGGCTACCATGGCGGTGGCCGCCCTAAGACTGGCAATACATACAAAAAATTTTCCGTAGCCTGCACTCATGCAGAATACGAACAGATTAAAAAGGCTGCAGAAGTTGCGGGCAAGAGTATCAGCCGGGTACTTGTAGATGCAGTTCTTGATCAGGCAGAAAATAAAGTTAAAGCCAAAAAATTTTACGTTGATGTATACATGACAAAAATGAACACTAAACAAAAACTTGGTACTATCAGTTCTGAAGGGCGCATATATAATAACCCTGATTCTCCGATGCTTTTTGACTCTGAAGAGGATGCAGATTTATATGTTAACAAAAACCCAATAGACTATAATACAATCAGTATGGGTATTGTATATTCGTATAAAGTGTTACCAGTCATTTAAGCAAAATGCCGTAATTTTCTTACGGCTTTTATTTTATGTTAGTTTACTTTCCTTTATCTTCTTGAGTACTGCCAGTACTTGAGCAGATTCTTTCAGACAGTTTCTGGCTGCTGCTTCTATCTTGTCGTAGTCATCTTCTGCAAGATGATGCAGCATGTAGAATAACTCAGCATTAACTTCGATGATTTCTTCTTCAAGTACCTTGTGGGCTTCTGCCTTACTTCCGTAGGTTTCTCCGTGCTGTTCGACTGCCGCACGGTATTCCGTAGCCTGTGCTATATCTACGTACATATCCGATACTTCACTGAACATATTACCCTCACTTCCATTGTCCAGACAGAAAAAACTGAACCTGGCTTTCCAGTAGTCGTATCTTATCATCATTGCTTTTAACATCTAGTTTCTGCTGGTCTGATAGTAGGCTTACTTTAACCGTTACAGTTTCCAGTTCACGTCTTGTCTGTATGGTGATATGTGTAAGGTCGATTACTACCGCTACCAGTAAAACCGCTGTTAATGTAAGCACACAAAAAATAAATGTTGTTAATTTCTCTGCCATTCTGCTAACTCCCATTTACCATTCTCATTCTTTGAACAATAACTTTTTTCTAGCTCGTTTGTTGTGTTCAGAAAACATGAATTATAAATAACTACCATCCCGTTATACATTCCTGCCATATAATCATCATTTAAATTGTTTCCTTGAATATTCATTACATCAAGACAAATCTTTTTTATTTTCTCTCGGTCTTCTCCCCACTGCTTCATGATGATTTCAATGGCTTCTTTATCGCTTTCGTGAGTTGCTGTCAGTTCTTCGTTTTCTTTTTCGATATCATCAACTATCTTGTGTAGTACGCTAAGTTCAACCTCATAAACATTTTTTTCTAAGTCGGAGGCCAAGCGGTC
>JAZLJW010000276.1:0-17763 GCA_045597345.1 Treponemataceae bacterium | reverse complement strand
ACTATATCAACCGTCCAGTTCCTGCTGATGAAAAAGTAGTATATTTCATGCTCTTTTATCCGGAAGACACAGCCCGCCGTATTTACGGTCTTCTTCAGGCTCACCAGATTGATACCCGGTTCAAGGTCCTGCTGTATCCTTCAAAAGATTACCCGGGCTACTGGTACATAAAGATTTTTGACCAGTATGCCTCAAAGGAAAACATGATCGAGCTGCTGAAACGCCGTCTGAAAATAACCCGAACCGTAACTTTCGGAACCATTCCAGACCGTTACGATTATGTGGTTCAGGCGGGAGACACCAACGAAGTAGTCCACCGGATAAAGCGCCTTTTTGAGTCCTTTTTTCTGATGGACTGTTATTCCAGATAAAAAAAGCCGCACCTCAAAGTGCGGCTTTTCTCTTATGTAAAAAGCTTAGTTAGCTTTGCAGATAGCGTTGAAAGAATCAACTTTGAGAGCTGCACCACCAATCAGACCACCGTCTACATCGGCTTTAGCCAGCAGGTCAGCTGCGTTTTCCGGTTTCATTGATCCACCGTACTGAATGATTACTTCATCAGCAACAGCCTGTCCGTACATGTCAGCCAGTACTTTGCGAACATATGCGTGGATAGCTTCTGCATCGTCCGGGGTAGCAGTTTTACCGGTTCCGATTGCCCATACAGGTTCATAAGCGATAACTACGTTTTTCATCTGTTCTGCGGTTACACCAGCCAGGCCTTTGCGGGTCTGTTCTTCACAAACTGCTTCAGCTTTTCCAGCTTCGCGTTCTTCCAGAAGTTCACCAATACAGAGAACAACTTCCAGATCATGCTTCAGAGCCAGCTGAACTTTTTTGTTGATCATTTCATCACATTCACCGTAAATGTGGCGGCGTTCTGAGTGACCCAGAATTACGCTCTGTACACCCAGGTCTTTCAGCATGAGAACTGAAACTTCACCGGTGTGTGCACCACTTTCTTCGGTAGACATGTTCTGTGCACCAAGGCGGATGTTTGAACCTTTAATGATCTGTCCAACAGCGTCCAGGTTGGTGAATGACGGAGCGATCATGTATTTGTTTTTTCCGTCTTTAAGTGCTTCTACAAGACCTTTAGCAAGTTCAACTGCTTCAGTTTTAGTCTTGTTCATTTTCCAGTTACCAGCGATATAAGTCTGTCTCATCTGAAAACTCCTATAGTTTTATGTCATCCCGAACGTTGCCGGGAAGTTTATGATTAATTGATATAATTATACCGAATTCCCCTTACTTTACGCAACGGCTCAAGGGTACCGGCTTTTCAATAATACCGGCTTCAAACAGCTCTTTCAGGTGCGGTTCATGCTTTTTCTGCAGAACTTCAAAGCACTCGTAGTAGCTGCCGTACTCATTGGCTGCCCCACCTTCCTTCACTGCCAGGGTATGCAGTTTGAAGATGTGCACAATTTTATACAGTGGCAGATTAAACCAGGCTACCAGGGCATCACGAAGGGACCGGTCGCAGGCAAATGGCACTACCAGCTCATATTCCTGACCTGTTTTCTTCGTAACCGTAAGCGCATCATTCTTTGCCATAACGGCAGCAAAGGCATCACTTACAAAGAAGGCAGCAATCTTCTCTGCATCGCAGTTTTCCTTGAAGGTATACCGGTATTCTGCTCCAAACAGTTTAGCAGAAAGGGAAACCCTCTTAACCTTACGGGTCACCGGATACACAATGGCTCCGGTAATCTTCAGCATGGGTGTCAGGGATGTTTCCATCCGCCGGATGAATTCTTCAGCTTCTACCGGATAACGGAACAGACAGCTGCCGTATTCTTCAGCCGACTCTATACCCAGAGAAAGGGTTGATGCCAGCTCCAGCACCGGGATGGGATTGAATCCATTACTGAACATGATGGGTAATCCGGTTCTCAGGAATGCCTTGTGCAGGTTTTCCTGGGTTGCCAAATGCGGCAGATATTCCCCGCCATCCTTTTTTTCGTAGGTAAAGAGACAGCGGTACAGAAGATCGATGTTGTTTTCCCGCACCGGAAGGGAAATCCGGTCCGTAGTAAGCAGTTCTTCAGGGATATCATCGAAATTGCAGTTAGATTCAATATGAGAGTGTATATTTTTTGATACACTACATACGCCACAGGGTGTTTTACAGTCCTCAGAACACCGGGTGGTAAGGATTCCTTTGGTTGAACGGTCAAATTCACGCTTATAATAGGCAGGTGGCGGTCCCAGGGTTATTTCATGCCAGGGAAGGATTTCGTCATCACTACGGGCCCGGGTAATCTCATGAACTACATCAAAGGGAGCTTCAGCAATGGCTGTATTCCAGATATCAACTTCCATCTTGTCTTCCCAGGCATCAAGGCGGCAGCCTTTCTGATAGGCAGAAAGGAGAATATCCCCAACCCGTTCATCACCGCGGCTGATAAGGCCTTCAATAAAAGAAACAAATGGATTATGGGTACTTACCTTGAATTTTCCTCGGGGCAGATGGCTTCTGATATACTCCATCTTTGAACGTGATTCATCGATGGTCAGCTGGCGGACCCGTTCATAGGGCGTATGGGCCTTGGGAATATACGTGCCCACATTTACGGAACACTGAATTCTGGTCCGCTCCTGAATATCCAGAAGGAAATCGACAATGGCCTTTTCTTCAGAGATGCCTTCAGAGCCTTGTAAAAGGCCACCATGGCGTTCATCACAGGCAGGAGGTAATCCGACCATAAAATAGAATTTGGCGCTGCTCCAGCCCCGTTTTTTAGCTTCCAGAATAATTTCCACCAGACGCTGGGCATACACTTCCTTGTTCAGTGCCAGCTGCCACATTTCAACCGGAGTTTCAACGGCAAAGGTAAGCCCTGATTTACGTACGGTGGACAGTTTTTCCAGCAGGGGCAGACTGAAACTGTTGACCTTTAAGGACGGCAGCTGGAAGGAAATATTGGCCCCTTCGTACTTTTTCATGAGGATATCAAGCATGCGCTCAATATCAGGGTAATCGGCAGAACTTAATGAAGTAAGAGAGATTTCACGGAATCCGCCGGTCTCTACCAGGCGGTCAGCCTCTTCAAGAATCAGCCGTGGAGACTTTACGCGCTGGGGCCGATAGTACACGCCGGCATGGCAGAAACGGCAGCCGTTGGGACAGCCGCGCATGATTTCAATAACGCCGTGATCCTGTACCGGCTTAATGTTGGCAACAGGCAGAAATGATTCTACCGACGGCACCTGGCCAAAGTCAGCCTGCACTGCCCGCCGGGCCTGTTTTCCGGGCATCCAGACAGCCGGTTCTGCAGCCATGATGGCAATCTGTTCTTTACGGCTGGCACCGGCTTTCTTTGCCACTGCCATTTTGTGGATCATCTCAAAAAATTCGTTTTCAGCTTCCCCAATGAACACGGCATCAAAGAATTTTGCAAAAGGAGCCGGGTTTGTGGCACCACAGCCACCGGCAATAATGATGGGGTCATCGTCACCACGGTCTGCAGCACACAGGGGAATACGGCCACAGTCAAGAATGCCCAGAACGCCGGAAATCCCCAGCTCATACCCGATGGAAAAACCGATACAGTCAGCTTCATTGAGGGGAATGCCGGATTCCAGTGAATACAGGGGAATATTTTTCTCTTTCAGAAGGGCTTCAAAATCCGTATCAGGCGCAAAAACACGCTCTGCGCGCATATCGTCATACCGGTTGATACCGTTATACAGAATCTTGATGGCCTGATTACTCATACCGATTTCATACATATCAGGAAAGGCCATGATGTAAGTGTATCCCACATCGCTATCAGCCTTTACGGTCTGACCGAAATCCTTTCCCAGATATTTTGCAGGATTCTGAACGCCTGCCAGGTCATCACCAAAGGCTTTCAGCGGATCAATATGAGTCATATATACCTCTCAGAGAACAAGATTATCGCTGGGTAAAGTCAAGACGACGGTAATTGATGCTCATGACCAGTCCGATGCAGATCATGGCGGTCCACAGGGAAGATCCCCCGTAAGAAAGAAATACCAGCGGAATACCCGTAATAGGCATCATTCCCATTACCATACCAACGTTTACGATAAAGTGGAAGAATAGCATGAAAAGAATACCGGTAGCAATGAAATAGCCATAGGTATTGGTAGTAACCCGAAGAATCATCAGGATTCTCAAAAGAATACACAGATACAGGACAAATACGGCAAGGCCACCGGCAAAACCCCATTCTTCTGCAAGAATACTGAAGATGAAGTCGGTACTCTGCTGCGGCAGGAACCGCAGATGACTCTGGGTACCGTTCAGATATCCCTGCCCCCACAGGTTTCCGGAACCGATGGCAATCTTAGACTGAATGATATTCCAGCCGGATCCCAGAGGATCTGTCTGAGGATCCAGAAATACGATAAGACGTTTAATCTGATAGTCTTTCAGAACTTTTCCTGCTCCGATAGAAAGTACCAGAGACAGGGTAATAATACTGAAAATATAACATGCCCAGTAGTAATATTTGTTCTTAAACAGCCGGTAACCGATAAAACTGAGAATCGTCGCAAGGGCAACAGCGATTATAACTATCAGACGAAGCTTCATATTCAGCAAAATTGCAGTCAGAGCAAGGTTTTTATGTGCAATCTCTGTGGCCCAGGTGGGAAACATAGTCACAATTATGGTCAGTACACCGGTACAGATACAAAGCATTAAATATCGAACCGGCACACCGGCAACAAAGCACATGGCAAGGAAAATGGGAATATATACACTGGCAGAACCCAGGTCGGGCTGTAACAGAATAAGACCACAAGGGAATGCAAGAATAATTCCGGCCTTTATGAATCGCTCCAGATCTCCCATCTTTCCAGAACGTTCAAGAAAATCTGCTAAATACAAGATAAAGACGATTTTCCCAAATTCTGAAGGCTGAATACCAAATCCACCAATACCAATCCAGGAAACAGCACCATTTACCTTACGGCCAAAAAGTCTGGTATACATCAGTAAGACCAGTAATCCGACAAAAAACTTGAATGCATGCCGCTGTACGGACCGATAGTCCACTGCAGCGACAGCAAGCATCAGTACAAGTCCTGAGCTACCGAATGCTATCTGTTTAAGATATTCACGGGACAGGCTGATTCCATCAGAGTTGACTCCAGACGAATATATAAAAAAACAACCGATAGTGATAAGCAAAATAACCGGAATAATGAGGAGAAGATCAAAAAAGTTATGTAACTTTAATTTCATATGCGTATTACCTATTCCTGCCGACCTACAGGAGCTACCAGATATCTGAAACCTAAAGAATCGATGGCCTGATCATAGGTTTGATTCGCAAAAATTCCCTGAAAAATGATATTGGAACAATAGGGTGCCCACCATTCCCATTTGTTTACCGCTTCAACCAGAACACAGACAACAACCTGATCTTCTGGAGCAGCATCATATGGCCCGTATCCAACGAACCAGCTGTGCCATTGATTTTTATAACCGGAAACTTCTGCTGTACCTGTCTTTCCGGCAATCTTAACCACTTTATTGTTCAATGGGTACTGAGCAGATCCATCGGTAATCATATACCGAAGATTATCCCTCATAGTCTGCCAGACAGATGGATCTAAATCAAAAGTATGAAGGATTTCAGGTTCAATTGTGTACAAAACCTCGTTATTGACAGGTTCCCGAACTTCCTTAAGTAAATGCGGCTTATATATTACCCCGCTGTTACAGAACATAGCCATCATGTCTGCAACATGAAGCGGTGTAACTTCCGTATAACTCTGTCCAATGGACATATTCATGGTATCACCGTCCATCCATTTTTCATGGTAGCGACGTTCTTTCCAGACAGCAGTAGGTATAAATCCATCACTTGATGCAGGCAAGTCAATTTCCAGTGATTTACCATATCCAAAGCTGTTTGCATATGAAGAAATCACATCTACTCCCAGATAGTCCCGTCCAATTGTCCAATAGTACACGTTACAGGACTGGGCTAATGCATTCTTCAAGTCAAGGAAACCATGGCCAGGCTTTCCAACGTGACAATGCCAGGTACGGCCACCATAGGGTAATTCTCCCTGACAGTCAATTTTTGCATCAGCATCAAACGTGCCTTCTGCAAGCAATGCGGTAGACATGATAACCTTAAATGTCGAAGCAGGCGGGTATGCAGCGTTAACTGCCCGATTCAAAAGCGGTTTATTGGCATTAGTTGAAAGATTCTGGTATTCCTTTGCAGCATTACTGGTGTTGAAAATATTGGCATCAAAATACGGGTATGACACCATGGCAAGAATCTCGCCGTTACTCGGTTTTAATACAACAACTGCACCAACACGTTCACCCAAAGCTTTTTCTGCCAGATTCTGAATATTTGAATCAATGGTTAAAACCAGATTATTTCCCATTTCCGGGGGATTAATCTGTACTTCATTTGAAAGAACTTTCCCTTTAGCATCTACCGTGCGGAATTCAACGCCGGTTTTGCCCTGCAGAATACTGTCATACTGGCGTTCAATACCTGATTTACCGACAATACTGGTATTGGTATATCCCTTATTGTACATTACGTTCAGTTCTTCACGGGAAATATCACCGGTGTAGCCGATGATATGGGACATAGATCCGGTTTCCAGATAGTTTCTGATAGGCTTTGAACGCCAGGAAACACCTGGAAGGTCTGTAATATTTTCTGCAATATTCTGAATTTCTTCAAAACTGACGTTTGATTTGATTTCACGCGATGTATAGGATTTTCTGATGGAAGGTGGAACCCTTTCATCGATATCCGACTTAGACATTCCAAGGTATTGAGCCAGTCGGGCTGCAACCGTATCATAACGCGCTCCTGCTTCACCGGGAATAAAGTCAACCGCAAAAGAATCTACATTGATTACCAGTGGATATGCAGCATTACGGTCATAAATTTCTCCCCGTTGCGCTGGAATTGTTTTAGTACGTTGTGAAATTACCTGTGACTGCTGGCGGTAACTGGCACCTTCTACAACCTGCATGTTAAACAGACGCAAGCCGTAAATGGCAAACGCAATGATGATGATGATGCCAAGCGTAGACAAATGCAGTTTTTTATTAACCCTGTTGGCATTACGGGCGTCCTGTAAGTCAGTAGAACGAATAATTGTTGCCATCTACCTATCCTTTAATGTCTCACCTCTTTTTCAAGTGGGTCAAAGAATCCAAAATGACGGAAAAAATGAAACAATACCGGTGTAAATACCATATTGCAAACCATTTCCTGCCATAAAATCGGGCTGATGATATCATACGTGAATACAACAGTAGGAAAAAAGAACGCAGTAAACCGAATGAATATCGCCTTAAAAACAGTACCAAGTGCACCAATAACAATCGGTACCATGATTCCGGAAATGTTGACAATTCCACCAAAAAGACCGGCAACAAATCCGATAAGAGTGCGGACAATACCATTCAGGCCGACGGGTGATGCACTAAGGAAATCAAGCAGCAATCCGGAAAAAAAACCATTTGTTTCGCCGGCAACACAACCTTGCGTTAATGAAATGTACAATGTCAGAATCAGAAGGAAATCCGGCAACACTGGAAAAAACGTGATATTTGACAGAACTGCTGCTTCAAGGAACAGAAACACCAGTATAAAAACAATATTTTCTACTGCTGATTTCATTCTTCATCCTCCAAGGGGCTGGCAGCGTCAACAACAAGTACCGTTTCCAACCGGCTGAAATCAATAATGGGAGAAAGCTCTATTTCGAGTGAAGTATCGTAATCAAGAACAGTGATACCGGTAATGGTACCAATGGGAATATCGGCCATATAATTATCGTTTTCACCGGAAGTAACTACTATATCACCATAGGAAAGTTCAGGAAGAACACGTTTCTTGATATATTTCATCATCAACGAGCCGTCATCCACACCATTTCCTGAAACAATACCAATATCCCGGGTTTTTTCAATCCGGGAAGAAACGTTGCACTGATAATCGTATACCGGTAAGACCATACTGGTCCCGATTCCTACAGAAACTATTTTTCCGACAAGACCAACGTTACCATTCTGAATTGCAATAACAGGCATTCCTTTTTTGATTCCATGCTTACTACCCTTATTCAGCGTTATGCCTGAGTACAGTGTATTAGGATCCCGGCCAACAATTCGTGCAGTTATGTTGGAATAATGAACTGATTCTACCAGACCAAGCTGTTCACGAAGTCTGGCATTTTCCTTACGGATCTCGGTAATATTGCGCTGCAGATACTCATAGTGCTCAAGTTTTTCAGTCAATAATTCATATTCACGCTGCAGGCTTGCCAGTTCAGAAATCGAAGTAAAAAAGCGGATAGTACTGGTAACTACAGAATTTACCAATTTCTGGCCTGAAGAAACAATAGAAAACCCAACGTCCCGAAAGTCTACGACAAAACTTCCGGAACTGAGAGAAAGGAGAATTCCTGCTGCAATCAGATAAATGCTGAGAAAAACCAGAGAAAGCCGCCTTGATTGTTGCGCTTTTCTTTTTTCCATTGCTGTTATTCCTGGTACATCAGTTATTCAGGTTATTATACAGAGTACGGTCAGTTTCTATGTCCTTATACAGCTCAAAGGCAAGTCCTGCTCCACGAGCTACACATTCCAAAGGATTTTCAACTTGAATTGCAGATACATTTGTTTCTTTACGGATAAGAGTTGTCAATCCTTTTAACAGTGAACCACCGCCAGTCATGACAATACCACGCTCTCCAATATCTGCACACAATTCTGGTGGAGTACGGCTTAAGGTACGTTTTATTTCTTCAACAATCTGGTTAACAGGATCTTTCAATGCTTCACGAACTTCAACTGAATCAACTTCAATTTTGCGGGGCAGACCGGTTACAGCATCGCGACCTGAAACAAACATGGTTTCAATTTTTTCATCCGAACAGGCGTTACCAATTTCTATCTTCAATTTTTCTGCCATGGACTGACCGATGATTACGTTATGTACCTGACGAATATGCTTGATGATTGATTCATCAAATTCATCACCACCAACTTTGATGGCGCTGGTAACAACCATACCACCCAGTGAAATTACAGAAACTTCAGTGGTACCACCACCGATATCACAAACCATATGACCTGCAGGTTCATGAATCGGAATCCGGGCACCAATAGCGGCTGCCAGGGATTCCTCAATTACTTGTACTTCTTTTGCACCAGCTTTTACGGCAGCTTCCTGAACAGCGCGACGTTCAACTTCAGTAACACAACTTGGAATACCAATGTTCATTCTCATTGAATTGATAAGCTTACGACGTGGAGTAACCTTTGAGATGAAGTACCGGATCATCTTTTCAGTGGCATCAATATCAGCAATAACCCCATCTTTTAATGGACGAATGGCTATAATATCACCAGGAGTTTTATACAACATTTTTTTTGCAGCAGCACCTACTGCTACAACGCGTTTAGTACCTTTTTCTACAGCAACAACGGAAGGTTCATTCACAACAATGTTGCCGTTTACATAAATCAGTGTATTACAGGTACCTAAATCGATACCAATATCTGTAGAGAAATGATCAAATAATCCCATAATAATCCCCTGTTTTTATAATATTTCATGTATCAATCATTTTGTATATTTTTTTTACAAAATGCGTATTTTTTTTCTTGAGCCTTTTACCGGCCTAATTTCTGCAGAGCTCCCTGATGGGTAACCTGAATCTTCAGCGCTTTTCGCCAGTATGAGCGAGCCTTAACCATATCACCCTGCAGTTCATATAATACACCAATTCCATAGTAGGCGTCTGCATTATTCAAATCTTTTTCCAGAATCAGATTGTATTCAGTTTCAGATTCCTTAAACAGTCCCTGTTCTGCAAGTACTGCAGCAATAAGTAAACGTGCTTTACACTGCATAACTTCATCTTTTGACGTTTCTAACAGTCTGTTCAGATACTGAGTGGCAAAACTACTCTGATTATTGGCAATATACTGTTCAGCAATGGCCAGAAGCAGTGTGTCACTTTCATGATGTAATAATGCTTCTGAAAAAGACGCAATACTCTCTTCAGTAAATCCCAACTGGGCATAACTGAGGCCAAGATATTCAGGAATATCAGATGCGGTTACCCCTTTTTCAAATGCATCCTGAAGATAATACACCGCAAGATCAGCATAATAGTGGTAATTAGAAAAAGAATTTTTATAAAAATAGGCTTTACCCAGCAGGTAGGTAACCTGCGGTTCCAGGACTTTAGACACCGTTGGTCTGGAAAGCCGGAGCGAATTAATACATTCATCGATATACAGCTGAACCTGTTGAGGATCTGTGCATGATACAGCCAGATAAAAAGACGCAAAACCATGATACGCTTCTGCGGTGGGATCAAATGGTTTTTCCTGAATAATTTCTGCCGTCAGCGAATATACTGATTCAAACTGCTGGGCATCCCAGGCACGATACACTTTAGAGAGCGATGGCCGGGCATTAACTTTTGAAAGAATTGAAGAAATGAGTAAAAAAAGAAGAGCAATAGTTATAAGGATTACCAAAACCCTTACAAGGATTTTCGGCAGTTTCGTATTTGTCTGCCTGTATGTATGAAATCTGTCGGTATCCGCTGTCATTTTCCCACCCAAAACAGTATATCCCGAAAATAATTCAAATATAAATAAAAACAGAAGCAATAAGCCGGGTTCTGTATACTAAAACCATCTTTCCTGCACAACAGTTACCCATTGTATCCAGCAAACTACCCGCTGTGTGGTTTACACCATCGGAGTTACACAGCTGCATGTTCTTACTTCAGATGAGGCTTGCCAAGCGGTAACGGTTACCCGTGACCCGGTGGGCTCTTACCCCGCCTTTTCACCCTTACCTGCATTGCTGCAGGCGGTATATTCTCTGTGGCGCTTTCTGTCAGATTGCAGTAAAACTGCGCACTGCCCGGCCATTAACCGGCATCTTTTCCGAAGAAGCCCGGACTTTCCTCGGCAATAGCACTGTGGTAAAACAATGCTGCTGCCACGGTTTTATCACTTCTGTAAAATTCAAAAATCAGTCTTCAAAATCCAAGTCTTTCGGATTATCAGAATCGTCCCCATCTCCGAATTCATCTTCTTCGTCATCGAAGCCAGAATCCAGTAAATCTTCATCATCCTCGTAGTCAGAAAGGCTTCCGGTATCCTCCATCTGGAAGAATTCAGTTTCACCCTCTTCAACTTTCTGATAAAACAGAATACGGCTGCAGTAAGGACAGAATACAATTTTTTCGCCGTTGCGAACTTCATTGGCAAACTGAGCAGGAAGAATCATGTGACAACCATCACATACATTACCTTTTACAGCTACTATACCCTTACCCTGCTTGCTTTTGATAATGCGTTCAAACTTGAAAATAATATCAGTGTCAATACCAGGAACAAGTGCTTCTTCCTGTTTTTTAAGCTCATCCAGCTGTGCTTTATACTCTGAAATTTCTGAATCAAGACGAACTTTACCAGCATTAAGCTCTTCTTCGTGGCTTTTAATGAGCTGTTCTTCCTGTTTCAGGGCATCATCAAGAGCGGCCAGGTTCTTCTCTTCTTTCTGAAGTTCCTTACGAATGGTAGTTTCCAGCTGAGTGGCATCATCAATTTCTTTCTGAAGAGCTTCATACTCCCGGTGAGTGGTAATTGAATCCATACCTTTTTCACCCTTTTCACGAGCTGCTTCTGCATCAGCCAGTTCAGTGCGAAGTTTAGCAACTACAGAACGAACTTCCTTGAACTGAGCATCCTTTTCAATAAATTCTTTTCTTAAACGAGCAAGCAACTCATCCTGAGTGGTCAGTTTTTTCGGAGATTCTTCAATCTGATTTTCAATACGGTATTTCTCAGAAAGAATATCCTGAAGAGATTTTAATTTTTCAAAAACATCTGTCATTTCCATAAGAAAAGATCCTCTTATATAACGTTAATTTAGCGTTGTTTGTCTCGTGCATTGTGAAACGTATACTGCCCACAATGCACTTATTTATAACAAAAATACAGTTTAAGGTCTACACAGACAACCTATGGACTGAATTCCCAAAAAACCGGTCATCAGTCGATATAATCGCGCAGGTTACCTGAACGGCGCGGGTGACGTAAGCGGCGGAGTGCTTTTGCCTCAATCTGGCGGATACGTTCACGGGTTACACTGAATGCAAGACCAACTTCTTCCAGAGTCAGTGAATAGCCGTCATCAAGACCAAAGCGCATCTTAAGAACTTCTTTTTCACGTGGTGGAAGGGTTTCAAGTACTGCATCAAGCTGTTCCTGCAGCAGGATATGTGCAGTCTGAGTAGCTGGGTTTTCCACCTCTTTATCCTCGATAAAGTCTCCCAAAATTGAATCTTCTTCTTCACCGATTGGTGTTTCCAGTGAAATAGGTTCACGGGCAACATTCTTGACGGTTTTAACACGGCTAACTGCCCAGCCAAGCTGTTCTGCAATTTCTTCATCGGTTGGTTCACGACCAAGACGCTGCATCAGCTGACGGCTTTCACGTACCACTTTGTTAATCTGTTCAATCATATGAACGGGAACGCGGATGGTACGGGCCTGATCAGAAATACTGCGGGTAATGGCCTGACGGATCCACCAGGTAGCATACGTTGAGAACTTGTATCCTTTGCGATATTCAAATTTTTCAACTGCCTTGATAAGACCGATGTTACCTTCCTGAATCAGGTCAAACAGCTGCAGACCGCGGTTGGTATATTTCTTTGCAATGGAAACAACCAGACGCAGGTTGGCATTAATCAGACGGTTCTTTGCATCTTCCATCATCTTACGGCCGCGCTGGATTTCATGTGCCATGGCAAGAATTTCAGTTACATTATTTTCAAATTCATATTCAAGACGGCGCAGTTTGCGGTCAATTTTCTGAATCTGAGTATAAATTTCACGGATTTCGTCAGCAGGAATTCCCAGTTCTTTTTCCAGTTTTTCCCGTTCAGACTTAAGAGCCATTCGTTTACCCAGACTGCGAAGTTCGCTGAAATCTGTAATGCGCAGTTCCTTTGCCTTGCGGTCCTGCTTATGCCGGTATTCTTCAATTTTTACGGTAGCTTCAATGAATTTTTCAGAAAAGTTTTCTATTTCTTCTGACTGAATATCAATGGTCTGAAGAACAGGAAGAATCTTATTGCGCAGCTCAATCAACTGTTCGTCTTCAAAAATATTGCAGGTTGGATCAGCGTCGAACAGCTGTTTCTTCAGCTGGATATACTGCTTCATATCAGGAAGTATCTGCTTCAGTACATCACTGTAAGCAGTCTTTAAACGGCGCTTTTCTGCCATTTCTTCATTTATTTCTTTACGTGCTTTTCCCTGCTCTTTGGGATCAATGCGGGAGAAAGCTTTCTGTGCAACAGCATAGAATTCAGGAATAAGCATACCTGAGTTTTTGATGACACATTTGATGATGTTTTCACCATTTTCCATTTTTTTGGAAAGCAGAACTTCCTGTTCTGCAGTGAGAAGGTGTTCTTTACCGATTTCACGCAGATACATACGGATCGGATCATCACCGTTGGCGTCTTTTTCGTTGTATACCAGCTGTTTGCGGTCTTTACGGCTATCCATGTCATCGACCAGATCGTCGTCAGCACCTACTTCATCATCTCCAACTAAATCATCGTCATCATCTAACGGAGGAGGAACATCATCATCCTCGTCATCAAGGTCGTCATCTTCAACAAGCTGAATGTTTTTTTCGGCAAGCAGGTCAAAAATCTTTGACATCTGGTCACCATCTTTTACTACCTCTGAGGGAAGAATTTCGTTAATTTCATCCCAGGTAATCTGTTTCTTGTCTTTTCCGCACTCAATAAGTTTTACAACAGCAGGGTCAAGCTCTTGCTCTGTCATTCGTTCGTATCCTTTAATTGTTTTAGTTGCATATCAATGTTCATGATTTCATTCAGAAGATTGTCAGAAATCTGCTGTGCTTCCGGTCCTTCAGTAAGATCAATACTGCGTAATCGGTTTTCAGCCCTACGGCGCTTCCTAAGCAGACTGTTCCGTTTAACGATTTTAATGCCGTCAAACATGGACTGCTGTGCGTTATCCGCATACTCTCCCGTGGTTACTGACCTGGCAATAAGTCTTACAAGTTCTTCATTACTGCACCGTTCCAGAATACTGTCATAGCTGGCAGCATCTTCTCTGAAACATTCTTCTAAAGTGATGAACAAATCTCGTGCTGCAGGATTGTCAAAATCATCTGCAGTCAGTGAATTACGCATCATTGGGTAGCAACTCATATTTACTGCAGCTACAAGAACGGCCCGTAATTCAGCGTCTATCACCAGCTTCTGCGGTGGATTTTTTGTTGTCTCTTGTTCTGACGCTCTGGCAGCCGGGGTCTTAACCGATGCATTGGTATATGGGTTGGATTCAACTTTGCGATTTACATAATCAGCGTGTACAGCCTCCGGATTTAACTGATATGCCCGGCATAATTGCTCAAAGCATGATTCTTTGTGTGTTTCAGATTGTAACGCGTCAATATACTGGAAAAACTCAAAGGTCGCCCTTGTTTTTCCTTCTGGAGTTTGGATATTATACTTTTTTGACAGTGCTGACAACAAAAAATCAGAATCTAAAATAGCGTTATTTACACAATTCGTCAACGCTTCTTTTCCATTTTTTTGCAGCAGTTCGTCCGGGTCCTTTGCACCGACAATCCTGATGATCCGTACATTCATGTCTGCACGACGGAACAGGAGGATTGCCTTCCAGGTAGCAGCCTGACCGGCACCATCACTATCAAAGGATAAATACACCGTATCTACCAGAGATGACAGCATTTTAACCTGCTCATCAGTAAGAGCAGTTCCGCAAGTGGCCACAGCGTTATGAATTTCAGCCTGGTGATAGGCTATGACGTCCATGTAGCCTTCACAGATGATAACGCTCTTTTTTTCGCGGAATGCCTGTTTCGCAAAGTTAAACGCGTACAACGTCTCTTTCTTATGATAGTGAAGAAGTTCAGAACTGTTCAAATATTTTGGTCCGTCTCCCTCAATTATTCTTCCGCCAAAAGCGACAACAGAGCCCATACGGTCAAATATGGGAAAAATCAGCCGGTTGTTGAAGAATGCAATATCAGGATAATTCTTTGAAAACAGGCCGGATTCAGCGAGAAATTCATCGGTGTAGTTTTTGGATCGGAGGAATCGCTTCAACCAGTAGCGGTCTTTTGGTGCAAAGCCGATTTTGAACTTTTCCTGCATTTCCGGTGACATGCCGCGTTTTTCCAGATATGAGCGGGCTGCAGCACCCTCTTCTGTGCTGGTAAGGATATACCGGAAACTGTCAGCTATTTTCCCGTACAGATCCTTGTATTCATCTTTTTTATTCCGTTCCGGCAGGTTCTGGTCAGTGCCACCGTTGTCGTAGACAACTTCGACTACGCACTTTTTTGCCAGTGCGACAACGGACTCCATGAATGATGTTTTTTCCATCTCCATGTAAAAGTTAATGGGGCCACCACCTGCACCACAACCAAAACAGTGGCACATCTTCCGGCTGGGAATAACATGAAATGAAGGGGTCTTTTCATGATGATAGGGACAACAGCCCCAATAATCGTCAGAACCACGCTGTTTCAGTGCAGTATATTCACCTACCAGAGAAACCATATCAATGCGGCTATTTACTTCTTCTATTGTTGACTGAGAAATTCTCGGCATACTTTTCGTTATCTGATATCTGACTGGAAAATCAGCGTTTTATAGTCTTAAGGTTATAGGCATGTTCATCCAGATCTTTTTCAAAAACATGCTTTCCTGCTACTTCGTCTACAACCTGGAAATACCAGTACGGTGTTTTTGGAGGATTGGCAGCAGCCTTAATTGCTACAAGACCGGGATTGGAAATGGCCGTAGGGGGAAGTCCTGCATGAATATACGTATTATAAGGACTTTCTATCCGGGTATCGGCAATAGTAAGTCCGCTGGGATGCGGTTTGTCCTGAATGTCGGTAATGATGTACATAACGGTGGCGCAGGAATACAACCCCATGTTGATGCGGAGTCTGTTGGCAAAAACGCTGGCAATAAGGGGAGCTTCTTCTTCCAGTTTGTACTCTTTTTCTACAACAGATGCAAAGCGGACGATGTAATCAAGGTCTGCAGGTGACTTTTCAAGTAATTCAGGTACCGATTCCCTGATTTTAGTAAAGAACGTATCTGTCATAAGACGGATAACCGCTTCTCCTGTCATCCCAGGGTCAAAGTAGTAGGTTTCCGGGAATAAATAGCCTTCAAAACTGGTAGACGGGATATTGTACTCAGAGAGAAGCTCTGGATTGGTAAAGGAAGAGAGAAAATCATCACGGGATGTTACATTTCTGTCTTCCAGCAAGGATGCAATCTGTTTTCCAGTGTACCCTTCCGGAATACTTACAGCAATGTATTCCTGTTTTCCACTGGCAAGAAGCGACAGAATATCCTGAACTGACATAGTATCGTTAACCCGATAAATACCGGTTTTAATGCCGATTTTTTTATATCGTGCCCAAAAATAGAACACTTTTGCATTTTTTACTATGCCGGCTGCAGCCAATTCTTCACCGACAGAACGGGAAGTTGCTCCAGAACGAACAGAGAGTGTGTATTCCTTTTCGGGAGATGAACCTGCTGCAGGTCCTTCAAGAAGTGAACAGGAAGTAATGATAAAAAGTGACAGGATTACACACGAAAGTGACATGATTTTTTTCATAAAAATAAATTCTCCGCCTCGTCAATAGTCAGATTGTCATACATATTCGATTCACAGAATGCAGAAAAACCCTGAAGAGATTCAGGAAACTGGCCCTGCTGTTTTCGGAAGAATAAGGCAAGATCGGCTAGTTCTTCCTGAGAAAAATGATAGGTATAAAATTGTTCAGTCATACATGAAAAGCTTTATTCTCCGCAGCAATATACACGTTGACGGCTGATTTACCGGTATACTGCAGATAGTACCGTGCAGCCTGAAGCATTTGATGCAGTTTTTTGTCATTATACATAGGTTCGTGATGGAAAAGAAAGAGATTTCTGATATTCCATGATTGGGCAAAATCAACATCCCGGGCAAAGGGAGAATGACCCCAATTTGCCTTTTGAATGGCTTCTATTTCGGTATACTGCGCATCAAGAATAACAGCATCAGCATCAAGAAAAAATGTATCAGAACAATCAGGAAACCTATTATCCCCCGGGCCTAATTCTACATCAGAAGCGTAGATGATTTTCCTTCCATCTTCACAGAATGACCAGGAAAGCACCCCTCCAGGATGAGACATGCTTTTTGCAGATATAACCGTTCCATCAATTTCAAAGGTATCACCATCATGTATGGTGTGAAAATGAATATTTCCAGTACATGATGACAGTGAAACAGGAAAAAAAGGATTATCCATTTGCATGGAAAGGTATTTTTCGCAATCCGGAGACATGGAATAAAAATGAATTTCAGAATCAGGGTTAAAAAGCGGATCAAAAAAAGGAAGACCACAGATATGATCCCAGTGAAAGTGTGAGAGGAAAATGTGGTATACACCTGCCGTTCTGCAGCTTGCCTCTTTTCCCAAAAGACGGATACCTGATCCGGCATCACAGATAAACAGGGTACCGTTTTTATTTCTCATTTCAACACAGGCAGTATTTCCACCGGTTGTATTACCAATGTATTCAGGCAAAGATTCCAGAAATTTCTCACGGCTTTCCGGAGATTCAATATCACTGGGAGTAATACGTTGAACGATAGCAGAAATTTTTGAGCGAAAC
>JAZLJW010000275.1:0-13668 GCA_045597345.1 Treponemataceae bacterium | reverse complement strand
CATCCCCACGGCGTTTACACTATCCGCATAAACGGAACCCCCGCCCGCAGTGATTTAGTCTCCAGCGTTGCAGCTTTTATGTTTCTGTACGCCATTCTAACCGTATTAACCACATTCATCGCCAGTTTGAATGGCGTTGATGTTATTACTGCCTTTACTACCGCATTGACCATGATTGGAAATGTCGGACCGGGATTTGGAGCCATTGGCCCCGCAGATAATTTCAGTTTTTACAGTTCCCTGACAAAATGGTGGTTCAGTTTTGTTATGATTGCCGGACGTCTTGAACTATATACCATGGTGATTTTCTTTTCTCCAACCTATTGGGAAAGCCGGAAATAACCTGCCTACCGCAACAACTTCTGAACAATTTCATGAGTAGTTGCGTTGTCATAGAGCATGGCATATACACCATATGCTGTAGTTATCTTTCGGCCATAGCCCCTGGTTTCCTTGAAAGGAACTGCCTCAAGAAAAAGATCATGGGGTAAATCCGGCATTTTTTTTCGCCAGTTACGCACATTTGTTCTACCTGCATTATACGACATAGCAGCCAACAGAATATCCCCGTCAAGACGACTAATCTGTTCTGCAAGATAAAAAGCTCCAAACCGGGCATTAACTTCAGGATCCGTTAAATCATAATCGCTAACCTTCAACTTATGGGCAACATCTCCGGCTGTTGTTGTCATAAGTTGACTTAATCCTATTGCCCCCGCATGGGATTTCACTGCCGCATCAAAGTAACTTTCACTGCGGATAAGACCAAATAGTAAATTGGCATCCAGCATAAATTCAGAAGCAGCTTTCGTTACTTCATACTGGTAATACCGAGGATACACATAGGGCAAAAACTGCAGCTCAAAGGCGCTGTTCGATTCGCTCCATCCTGTAGCATAACTGGCTGCCCGCAACGCTAAAGATGACCATTCCGGGTGCTCTGTTGCTGTATCAGAAAGCTTGCTCAACGATTCTTTAAGCAGCCCGGATTCAAATGTACCGCCGTATTCCAAACATAATGGCAGAATACGGTCATAAAAGCCAAATCGTACATAACCGTTTAATAGCAGGTCATGCTGCTGAACAACACCAGATGCATTATCCTGCCGTCCAGCAGAAAATAATTTTTTGTTCAGCCTTTCTGCCAGCAGCATTCGATAGTACATACTACCAGCATGCACATTCCAGGCAGCCTGCAGTAACTCTTCAGCTTTTTCCAGTCTCTGATTCACTGGTACTGAAGAAATCAGATTTGTTTCCATTGCCCGGCCACAGATATAGCGATACTGCACCAATACTGTTTCAGACATTGTACTTTCTACCGACTGCAATACTTGATACAGCAAATCCCATTGGCCAGCCACACATATGTCAGCGCATAAATCTTCAAGAAAATCATCAAAATATGATGGATCATTCCATGTTGTTCCATACTGCTTAACCGCTGTTACAGCCAGTGATATGGACTGTTTTCTGCGAGTATCAAGAAGGTACCACAGCGCATTATCATACCGTTCTGGGGATGCAGCAGTATTCATGGCCTGTTGAAACCACTCAACTGCAGTTCCGTAATACTGTCGTCCTGAATAACTGTAAAGACGTCCTGCATAAAACTGAAGAATGAATAACCGTTCTGAACCAGATTGATTTATTACCTGTAATTGGCTTATCATTTCTGCATACTCTGCCAGAATCTGTGCACGGGATAACTTACTGCCATACCCATACAAAAGAATTCGCCCGATAAGCGAAAGTTCATCTGCCTCAAACTGGCTTAAAAACTGGCTGCAATCCTTGGATCCATCAAAGGGCATTACTGAGTCCAGAAAATCATATGCCCGGTTGTAATTTCCTTCTTTTACATAATCAAGTGCTTTCTGAATTCTGGCATCCCACTGACTTTGAGTACCAACGGTTGGTTTAGTATCCACTGGCGGATACAGCAGCTGCTCTACCGCAGGATATGATGAGAAATATTTCTTTGCATATTTTTGTTCTTTTAGCAATGCTTTATCAGTTACCAGCTGCAGCAGTTCTGCCTGACACAATGGAGCAAGCAATGCATTTCCCTGTTTTTTCCCTTTGGTAAACAGAGATACCGCAAGCTGAGCATCACCTTTTTCTTTTGCAGCTAAACCCGCAAAATACCAGTCTTCTGCGGCCATTTCCGGCTCACTGGAGCAAGAGAAACTACACAATGTCAAACAGATAAAAAAAGCCGTACACACTGCATGCACGGCTTTCTTCAGTGGTTTTTGAAAAACCATTGTCACTCCGGAATATAAATGTACGTTCCGGCAATAATGTAATCCGGATTCTCTATACCATTCCAGCGCGCTATTTTTTTATACTGCCAGGGATTCCGATAATAGGTATCTGCTAAATCCCATAACGTATCTCCCCATTTCAGTTTATAACGCACTGATTGCGGTTCTCTTTTCTGGACTGCAGGTGCAGCTACTGTCTGTACCTTATCTACCGACGCGGGAGTACCTGTTTCTGCAACAGAGTCAGGTACTGCTACCGGTTCCGGTACCGGTTCAACTTTTTTCGGCAGTTCCGGCACTACCGGTACCGGACTTACTACAACTTCGTTTTCACGTGCCCTTGCTAATTCGTGTTCCGGGTCCTGAATCTCAATGACAGGTTCCGGTATAGGATCATCCACGCACTGTACCTCATTCTTCAACCGACTGGGTGTCAACGCAAGAATAATGGCCAGAACAATTACTGAGATAATTGCACAGATTATACAGATAATTACGGGAATCCGTATTCGCCGCTGATTTCTCCTTTCTTCTGCAATACTTTCTTCATAAAAGTCATCGTCTGTACTGAATGTTCCGGCAATAGGATTATCCAGATTATTCTCTTCAGGAATAACACCAAAGTCTGGAATATCATCGTACCTGAATGGCTCTTCAGAAGACTCGACTCCCATATCTATATTGGAGAAATCTATATCAAATGACTCTTCCTGCACTTCATCGGTCGGCAACGAAAAATCCAAAGCCGAATCAGTATCTTCCGGCAGGTTAAAATCAGAAACCGGCAAATCAATATCAAAATCCGACATTGTCGGCATGTCATCAAATAAAAGATCGCTGTCACTTACTGGCATATCGTCAGTAACCGTCAGATCTGCAATATCTGTGGCCGCTACAGTACCGCCATCATCCGGGCTGTCACTGAATGAGAAATCTTCACCATTCAATGTAAATTCTTCTGTACCAGCTTCCAGTCCATGTAAGGTAGCTTCATCGAGTGTTACCAGTGAGACATTGGTAGACGATGAAAGTCCGGTCTCAGGATCAATGATTTCAGCAGAAAGATTATCCTCGTCATCAAGAGCAATTTTTAATGATAGTGATGGTTCTTCCTTAGGATGTGGAACAAGATTTTCCAGAATCAGGGTTTCAACATACCTGGCACCTTCCATAGTGCCAGAAGGAGATTTATACAGATGCAGCTGAATAGTTGTCTGATCGTCTCGAACGGTGGTGAGTTCTATCTGTTTTTCTACCGCAGCCCCTTCTGAAAAGACTGGATAGAAAGTCCCATCGGCAAGCTTGAAACCGATTACATCATTATTCATCGTCTCTCCTGAGCAATCTGTATTCTTTCCACCCCATACAGATGCTTTTTTAAGAATATTCTGAAAAAATACTCTTGTCTATGCGTTGCACCCAGTTTTCTTGACAGCGTAATAATTGTTCAGAATAATAATTGCCATGAGTAATCTGCTGCCTATTTTAATAGCTTCCATTGCTGTTTTTTCTGTTATTGTAATCATTCTCGCCATTACCGGTGCAAAAAGAAATGCTCAATCCGGTGGTTCATCAAAAACAGGCGGAAAGCTCAAAACAGTGCAGAAAAGCCGCCAGAACATCATTCGAGATGCTACAAAAAAACTGGCACAGGATCCTCACAATCCACAAGGTCTTATCCCTTTAGCTAATTTGTACTACGAAGAGCAGTTGTGGGATAAAGCATACCCCCTGTATGAAACCATGATGAACATTGCTGTTGCTCATCCCCAGATTAATTCACAGGAAGCTTCTCTCCGTCAGGGTATTTGTGCGGTAAAAATCGGGAAATATGATGAAGCTTTAAAAGGGTTGATTCAAGCATATAAACTGGCCGGCGATTCTTTTGAAGTTAACTTTTATCTTGGCCAGTGCTACTACAACAATAAAGAATACGAAAAGGCCATTCCGTTGTTGCGTAAAGCAATTACCATTAACAAAGAGATTCCTGATACCTATAAGTTTTTAGGTCTGGCTCTGTACAATTTCCACAGCTTTAAAGAAAGTCTGCCCTATCTGAAAAAATCGCTTGATATTACTCCAGACGATAAAGAACTGTTGTTCTGCATGGCTGATGCAATGAATGAATCAGGCAGGGGCGATCAGGCATTGAAGATTTTCATGCATCTCCGTCCTGATCCAAAATTCGGAGCTAAATCCTGTTTATCAGCTGGTATCATTCATACAGGACAGAATGCACATGATAAAGCTATCACTGACTTTGAAATCGGTTTAAAACATACTGATGCGCCGCTCGATATACTTACCAATATCCGATACCGCCTGGCACATGAATATCTACAGGCATCTGACATGGCTAAAGCACTGACTGTCCTGAAGGAAATTCAGTCAACCTCACCTGGCTATAAAGATGTTGCAGCTCTTATCAGCCGGTATTCAGAGTTGAATCAGAACAGTAACCTGCGTACCTATATGATTGCCGGTAACAGCGACTTCACTGCACTCTGCCGGAAAATCGTAACCGTGTATTACGGAAAATCTGCATACGTAAAAATCATTGATATTCAGGCCACAACAGAATGCACTGAAATTCAGACAGAAGTAGAAACTCCAAAATGGGAAGATACCGTAATTTTCAGATTTTACCGTACTAATGGATCTACCGGAGAATTATATGTCCGTGATTTTCATGCCCGTTTACGGGATTCCAAGACTGGTCGAGGTATCTGTTTTACTTCAGGAACCTTCTCTGAAGAAGCCCGCAAGTTCATTGAAGGCCGTCCTATCGATCTTATCGATAAAACAGGCCTTATAAAAATTCTGAATAAGATTGACACCAAAATCCCTTCCATACCGGGAGCATAAGGTAGTCAGGGTCTTTGCACAATTACCAGATTACGGCTGTAAGCACCGCCATCGGTTAAAAATGGCACCTCCAACGGCACCATTTCATATTCTGGTATCTGTGCTTTTATTCCTTCCATCTCTTCAACAATTTTTTCCGGCTTTGCTTTATACGCTGCCAGAAATCCTCCGTGCTTCAGAATCCGCAGCAAGGACTTAGTCATTTTCTTATCAAGAGGCCGGAAAGCCCGGAATACTATAACATCATACGATTCTTGCGGAACCCGTTCTACTTCCAGATTGTGAACCACGGTGGATTCCATGTTCAGAATTGAGGTACAGCTTTCCAGAAATGCACAACGCTTACTCATGCGTTCAACCAGATTAAAATGAACACCTGGCATACTTAAAGAAAGGGGGATTCCCGGAAGACCTCCGCCTGAGCCTATATCTGCTATGGATACTGTTTCTCCTGGAGCAACAGTATCCTGCCGTGCTTTATACAGTTTTTCTATAATTTTCCCAGCCGACAGACTATCCAGAATATGCCGGATAATAACGTCATCGGTAGTTTCTGCACCTACAAGATCAAACTTTTTATTAGCTTCTTCCAACTCATGAATGTACCTGCATAACTTTTCTTCAAGCTGCGGATACTCAGTATCGCTATACCCTAAGCGTTCAAGCCCATCGTGTAAATAATTCATATTGTGTATCTTAAACTAAAAAAAAAGGGCTGCCAACATTGGCAGACCCCACCACATTTTAAAATCCCCTCTATTTCAAAATGTTCATTTTTTATATGTAATAATATTTTTGTTTTTAAATTAATATTTTATGTAATTTTAAGAAGCCTTCATGTTTCTGTCAATAAAAAAAACTATCTGTGTATTTTTTAACCGCACTAACCTTAACCTATCAGCGCCACGGAAGTTTTTCAATGCGTTGAATTAAGACGGTTAAGTCTTGTGTGCTTTCTTAACCGCCTTAATCGCAAAGGCGGTTAAGTTGTAACCACAATTTGCGAACCAAAAGCCGTAAGGGATAAGCACACAATCCTTTACGGCTTTTTTTTTTAGTACTGGAAGGTTACACCATGTACGAATACCTGATCTCAAGAGCAAACATTGCTGATACTCTTGCCCGCGCATACTTAAAAAATCACGACATCAAAATGTTTACTTTCTGGACTTCTGCTGCAGAAGGTTACCGTATCAAGGCCTACAACCTTGCAGTGGGAGATGCAGAATGACTTTCAAAGAATATCAGTTAGCCAAAATCAAAAGAACTTACGAGTCAGCTATGGCACAGACTACAAACCTTGGTATTGAGGGTCTTGTCAATATGTTGCAGGCAGAATGCGCTTTTCTTACACGTTGTGATAATCGCTGTCATTGGGAAGACGAAATCGACCCGGCACGGGCTAATACCTTCGGTATGCCATGGAATGAAGTTAAAAACCTTGGATACAAAAAATCAATGGCGGAAATGGTTAGAGACCAGGAACAGTGTACGGCTGACTTTGTTACAACTCATGAAGGCAGAACATACTCACAGGTATATGGGGATAGGTGATATGGCAGTTTTAGTTATGGTATATGGCGAATCAGGAACTGGTAAAAGCACATCTATGAGAAATTTTTCTGCAGGTGAATGCTCAATCATCAATGTGAGTAAAAAGCCACTGCCCTTCAGAAATCAGCTGGCAATGGCAAAAACAGACAATTACGGAGATATCAGAGATTTACTGGCTTCTAGCCAGTCAAAATCTGTTGTTATCGATGACGCAACCTACCTTCTTGTAAATGAATTCATGAGAACTGCAAAAGTGACGGGCTTCCAGAAATTTACTGATATGGCTCAGAACTTTTTCAACATGATTGAGCAGGCGGCAGCACTGCCGGATGACAAAATAGTATACGTTTTCGGCCATGTAGACCGGGACCAGTTCGGCAACGAGAAGTTTAAGACAATAGGTAAACTCTTGGACGAGAAAGTGACTCTTGAAGGACTTTTTACCATCGTTCTGAAAACCGTTGTGACAGACGGCAGGTACATGTTTGCAACGCAGACAAACGGAATGGACACAGTCAAATCACCCATGGGTATGTTTGACCAGATCCTGATTGATAACGACCTGAAAGCCGTGGATCAGGCAATCCGCAGTTTTTATGGAATATGAAATACCACCAGCAAGGAGTAGAAGATGGCATTTATCGACACATTTAACACTGAAGACTACACCCAGGATATCTTCGATGTCGCAGATGGTGTTCACAATCTTAAAATTGTGAAAGCAGAAACAAAACAATCTAAGACAGGCAAACACATGATTGTGGTTACCTACGTTGTCCAGGAATGTACCGATGCCCCATACATCGAGTATTACTGCGAAGGTGAATACTTTAACAGAAACATGTCACGTTTTTTTGACGCATTCAACATTCGGCAGGGCGACTTCAACTTTAACGCATGGATAGGGCACTACGGAAAGGCAATGTTTGACCACCACGACAAAACATACACAGACCAGAACGGTATAACAAAGACAACAAACAAGTGCCGTATTAAGTATCTGATTGTACCAAACAATCAGCCAGCACAGAACGCACCGCAGCAGCTGTATCGGCAGGCTCAGCAGAGCGCATATCCACAAGGTAGTTGGCAGTAATTAAGTAATTCAGCACCGGGAGTCAAAAAATACGCTACGGACATAGCGAACTCCTCTTAATCCCACCCGGCTTCCGGTGCTTTTTATATAGAAGGAAAAATAGAATGTACGACAGTTTTATTTTTTATGGTTCTTTCCACGAAGCATGCAGAGACCTATCCGCAGAACAGTATGGAAAAATTATGTTCGTACTCAATGAATACGCACTCAACGGAGAAATCCCTACATCTTTTGAAGACCCCATCATAAAAATGGCCTTTACATTTATGAAACCACAGATTGACGCAAACAATGCACGTAAAGAAGCAGGAACAAAAGGCGGAAGACCTACAAACAGAAAACCAGTGGTTATTGAAAATACAGAAAACGAAAAACCTATGGTTATTGAAAATGACAAAAACAGAAAACCAGTGGTTATTGAAAATACAGAAAACGAAAAACCTAATGTAAATGTAAATGATAATGTTAATGTAAATGTAAATGATATAGCAGCAGAACCTGCTGCCGTACCTGCGAAAAATAAACCTAGCTCTAAACCAAAAACAGAAAAACCATCCCTCAGAGAAAGAGAACCTGAGAATGACATGGAACGCATAGAAAAAGCGTATCTGACTCAATGGGACACTCTCTATACATCAGGTGTACTTAAAACACCTGAGCCACCTTCCGGTATGTGGACTGAATGCCGGGCGCATATCAAGCAACATCTAAACAACGGTGTTACCGTTGACCAGATTATCAAGGCAATAGACACCGCAAGACAAGACGACTGGGTAATGCGTGGTGGTTATCTGTTAAAGACAATTTTATCATCTGGAGTGTTTAACAGGCTTGTTAACGGAAAACCTGACAAGCACGAAACCATAAACGGTAAGCCATTACTACAAAACGATATAGACGCCATGCATAACATGGGCGAATTCATGGCACAGAACGAACGGAATATGCAGAGGTTTTCTGTGTATGCGCCAGTGGGGGAAGTGAATGACGAGAATATCTGGTAAGCCATTTTTCAGTTTGACTGAAGAAGAACTGCAAGATCTTGACGCAAGAACAAAAGAACGTGAAGCAAAAATTGCGGAAGAAAAAAAGAATGCTGCATTCTACGCTTCTGGAATTAATGCCGACAGCTACAGCGCACGTCTTTGTAACTTTGTGGCAACAACAGAAGAACATCAGCGTATCAAGAATATCGTTGTGATGATGACCTACAACATCGGACTTAAGACACTGGTAATGTGTGGAAAAAATGGAACCGGGAAAACCTGGGCAGCAGCTTGTGTACTGCATGAACTAGGCGGTAAGTACCGTAAGTCCATTGAAATCTGCAGCGAATACGAGGACGCGGCAAAACCATACGCGAAAGAAACAAAGAGAAAGGTACTGGAAAGATATACTGCAGAATCATTTCTGGTTATAGATGAGGTTTGTCGTACACCACATGGCTACGAGAGGGAAGTTATCAGCTACATAGTGGCTGACAGAATCGAGAACAATAAAAAGACAATCGTAATAGGTAACTGCAGTTCCCTGGAACTGCAGAAGGTACTGGACGCGGCGGTTATGTCAAGAATCAAGGCAAGTGGATTATTGATTGAACTTACCGGAGAAGACAGAAGAGGTATGAGATGAGAAGCAAATACAACGCAAAAAAGATAACTGTTGACGGTATACGGTTTGACAGCCAGAAGGAATACAACCGATACACAGTACTTAAGCTGATGGAAAAGTCAGGAGTCATATCTAACTTACAGCAACAGGTTAAGTACGAACTGATACCGGCTAACCGAAGACACGATGGTAAGCTTGAGCGGGCAGTCAACTACTACGCTGACTTTGTGTATACGCAGAACGGATACACAGTAGTAGAAGACGTTAAAGGGTTTAAGACGAAGGAATACGTCATTAAGCGAAAACTTATGTTAGACCGCTACGGAATCGAAATCAGAGAAACTTAAGGGCATGGGAAGGTATGAGTCGGACTGGTTACAACAAGCAATAGTAGAAGAACTGAAACAAGGTGAAAAAAAAAGTTCGTACCTGATGACTAAATACCAACTCACGCAACCACAGCTGCGTAACATCATGGACACTGTCGGCTATGTTTATGCAGTTTACAACCCGGTACCGGGTAAATGGGCAATCTTAGGGAGTGAAAGCGATAATGATTAAATGCTAAAAATGCAAAAGACATAACGTAAAACAAGAAAACAAAAAGATAAAACATACATGTGAAGGAATACATAATAAAGCGGAAGCTGATGCTTGACCGCTATGGGATAGAGATAAAAGAGACATGAGACAAGCCAAGGCCACGGAACTGCAGGTGCAAATTGTTGAAGAACTCAAAAAAGGTGAAAGGACAAACGAGCAGTTATGCAGCAAATACGGTCTGACATACCTGCAAATCAGCAGAATTATGGATGGCCTTGGTGTCATGTACCCGGTATATAACCCACGCCCAGGCCTGTGGGCAATTTTAGGATACGAGAATGAAGAACTGTAAAGAATGCAAGAATTATATGTACTTATGGGACGGCACTAAATTTTCTCACTACTGCCGTGCATACCCGAATTTTAAGGTGATGGGGAGTCTTGAAGACCTCATGATTAACGACAAATGCACAAAATACCTGCCAAAAGTTAAAAACAAGAAGCATGGTATGTCGCTTAAAGAATTGACTTTGAAACGTGCAGGCGGGAGTTACGAATACCGGATCCAGAAGGAAAAGGAATACAAAGAAGAGCTGAAAAGAAAAGAGAAAGCACTGAAAAACAAACATGTTTGCATTATCTGCGAAAAGGCTATCCCGGCTAACAGAAAATTCTGCGAAGAATGCGCCCCAAAAAATGTTAAGAGAAGAAGGGAACTGAGTAGAAATTGTTACCAGGCAAGAAAGGATGGCACATTATGAGAGGACTTTTTGACACTGCCGAAGACGTAAAAATTGAAAAGGAAATTGCTCTCATTGAACTATTCGCAGGGTATGGGAGTCAGTTATCAGCACTGAAAAGAATCGGAGCTAAGGTTCATTCCCACCTTATGTGTGAGTTCGACAAGTACGCTGTTAAGTCATTCAACGCCATTCATGGTACAGACTACGGAACTTCAGACGTGAGGGAACTGCATGGAGCAGACCTGAACATAACCGAGAAAGACAAGTACTGCTACATGCTGACATATTCATTCCCATGCACCGACCTCAGCGTAGGTGGAAAGATGATGGGAATGTCAAAGGCAGATTGGGAAGCAGGAAACTCAACCAGGTCCGGGCTTCTGTGGGAAGTAGAGAGAATTCTGAAGGAATGCGAAAAGGACAAACTGCCAGATATTCTCTTCATGGAGAACGTTCCTCAGGTATGTTCAGATGCAAATATGAAGGACTTCAATGCATGGCAGTTATTTCTTGAAAATCTTGGCTATCACTCATTCCTGCAGATTCTGAACGCCAAGGACTACGGAATTCCACAGAACAGAGAAAGAGCATTCATGTTCAGTTTTCTTGATGACGTGTACTACGAATTCCCGAAGTCTATCGAGCTGACTGCCTGTGCAGAAGACCTTCTGGATCTGGAAGTAGATGAAAAATACTACGTGAATACAAAAAGTGCAAAGCAGCTGATAGACAGTCTTGATAGAGAGGTACTGGAACGTGAAGCAGAAGCTTGCATTGCTTGATAAGCATAAATATGGGGCTGAACTCTCC
The DNA here is from genome assembly GCA_045597345.1 of Treponemataceae bacterium. Classification (GTDB taxonomy): domain Bacteria; phylum Spirochaetota; class Spirochaetia; order Treponematales; family Treponemataceae; genus Treponema_I. The sequence goes on along the minus strand of JAZLJW010000275.1, from coordinate 2,179 downwards.
AAACAAGAAGACCACGCCTTGAAGGGATATGGAAGGCAGGTAGTTGCAACAATCACAGCCAGATATGGACGTGGAATATCAGGTGACTGTGACAATGTGGTGGTGACCTATGAACGAAGATAAAACTGCAGTGTTTATCGGCAGCATGTATGGACATGGAACCGGATACGCAGGAGCCGTATACAGTCGAAAAGGTCTGTGTCCTACATTGACAACAATGCAAGGCGAGGGGCGTGAGCCAAATATCCTGCTTGTTACAAAGGTTGAACCTGATGAGAAATATACCAGCAAAACTTGACAAAATGCCGGACGGTGCACTGACAAGCCTGCAAAACGCAAGGCTCTGCGACTTAAACACACCGACTGCGTCAACCATAACGGCAAGATATCACAAAGGAGCAAGTGGCCATAAGGATAATTTGGTAATAACCATGGAACAGAAAAACGATACAGAAAAGAGCCTTATTAAGTTAAATGACAACACTGTCGTTGAAGTCAGAATCAGAAGACTGACTGAGCGGGAATGCCTGCGCTTTATGGACGTTGAAGAAGATGATATTGACAAGATGGCTAAAGTGAATTCTGCCACTCAGCTTTATAAGCAGGCAGGAAATTCTATCGTGAACGCCTGTCTGAGAGCTATGTTTAGCCAGCTGGGTATAGCAGGCGTTAAAAAATGGAATGATGAACACTAAGTGTTAATAACCAGTCGTTGACTGGATAAACCCGGTACGTTGTACCGGATAAAACAAACCCGGATAACCGGGAAAAGGAACGTTACTGCTTGAAACGGAACGAAACGTAATTAATTAGCAACCGACTGGCACTGGCAGACATTATGTGTCTGGTATCGATGATATAAGGGGGAGAAAGATGGCAGAATTTGACGAAAACAAAGTAATCAACGAATTACACACTGATAAAGTAGAAATAGGGAAAAAGTATATTTTTGCAGATTATCTATCTGATATAAAAAAATATGTTGAGTCTGATGAGATAAAAGCTGTCGGAGTATTAGTAGGATTAGAAGAGGACGACCACTTTATTGACAATGAAGGTATTTCCTGGAATTTCTGTTATCCATATGAAGAACCACCAAAGAGAAGAATGACTAATCGGCAACTTTCCGAATGGCTGTTAAAAGGTAACGGGGAGTATGTTACAACATCGATTGTTAACGGTGTATTGCAGTATTTACAAACTGATAGTGATAGGCCAGTAGGAGATAGCATTAGAATTCGTGTCTGGGACTCTGACGAATGGGTAATTCCAACAGAAGAAATCTACATGAGGGACTGCATATGACAAAAGCACAAATTGCAGACTGGGTCGCACGACTTGAGCAACTCTATACAGAGCTGAACCATGAGAGGGCTGACGATGGAGCCGAACTTAAATGGATGGGGCGAGAGAATGATATTGCTCTTGATTACGCAATGAAAGATATACATGGGGTAATAAATCTTTTACAAACTATCGAGGTAGAACAATGACAGACGAAGAAAAAACTGAAAAGTATCTCAATTGTAAGACTTGCTGTGGAAGGTACGACAGGATAAAGAAATCTTGCATTTACACAGAAAAGTGCGAACTATATAACATCTACCTTGCTGGCCTTGCAGAAGGTAAAACAAAATGGCACGATTTGAGAAAGAACCCTGATGATTTGCCACAAAATAAATCTGACGTAATTATTTTCCGCGGTTATTACACTTTTGGATTTTATGAAACAGATGAAAAAGTTTGGCTTGAATTTGAATACTCCAATGTCTATAAAGACGCTGAAAATGTAATAGCGTGGACTGATATTCCAAAGTTTGAGGTTGAAAAATAAATGACAGATATTGTGCTAATTATTTGTATGACAGTCGTTCTTATTGTAATGTTGAGGAGTTAGCAGAATGGCAGACAAAGAAAACAGAGGAATTAGTAAAATGAGGGAACATTTATTGGCTGACAGAATTAATGAAGTATTCAAGTCAGAAGAGATTGAGTTAAACAACGTTATTTCTAACCTTGTTCGTGATAAAGATAGACTCTTGAAATATGCTGATATGATGGAAAAAGAAAATGCAGAACTTAAACAACGCCTTGAAGCACAAGCGGAAAGCATTGCCAGTTATGAACATGACAATGCAGAACTGAAAGCAGAAATTGGACTGTTAAGAGCAAAAGAAAA
>JAZLJW010000274.1:0-1202 GCA_045597345.1 Treponemataceae bacterium | reverse complement strand
CGACAAAGATGGTCAGATCATTGGTTACAACTGTATCAACTTTGGTAAATTGATGGATGCTCTTAAAGCTGGAAAACCTGCTGAAGAAGCCATCGCTGGTGCACGCACACACTACGGTCGTGTAACAGAAGATCAGGGTATGGTAAAACTTATCGACCCTAGAAAAGAATAGGACTGGAGGAATATAGAAATGGCAACATTATTTGAAGATTACGCTGGTCGTATCCCACAGGTTAATAAAGCACTTAAAGAATATGGTTTTGCAGAAGGTGAAGAAGGTCTTCAGGCTGCTCGCAAACTTTGTCAGGATCGTGGATTTGATCCATATGAAATCTGTCAGTCAACACAGCAGATTTGTTTCGAAGATGCAAAATGGGCTTACGTATTGGGTTCAGCAATTGCAATCAAAGAAGCAGAAAAAACTGGTGATAAAACTGGTTCTACAGCTGCTGCTAACATCGGTAAAGGACTTCAGGCTTTCTGTCTTCCAGGTTCAGTAGCTGATGACCGTAAAGTAGGTCTCGGACACGGAAACCTTGGTGCTCGCCTCCTTTCTGAAGAAACACAGTGTTTTGCATTCCTGGCTGGTCACGAATCTTTCGCCGCAGCTGAAGGTGCTATCAAAATCGCTGCTAACGCCAACAAAGTTCGCAAGAACAAGCTCCGCGTTATCTTGAACGGTCTTGGTAAAGACGCTGCTCAGATTATCTCTCGTATCAACGGATTCACATACGTACAGACAAAAATGGACTATTTCAACGGTGAAGGAACAGACAAAGCTTTGACAGTTGTTAAAGAAGTTCCATACGGAAACAACCCTGACCGACTTATCGTAAAATGCTATGGTGCAGACGATGTTCGGGAAGGCGTTGCAATCATGTGGCACGAAGATGTTGATGTTTCTATTACAGGAAACTCTACAAACCCAACACGATTCCAGCACCCAGTTGCAGGTACATACAAAAAAGAACGACTTCTCGCTGGCCGGGAATACTTCTCTGTAGCTTCTGGTGGTGGTACAGGACGAACATTGCATCCAGATAACATGGCTGCAGGTCCAGCATCTTACGGATTTACAGATACATTGGGACGAATGCACTCTGACGCTCAGTTTGCAGGTTCATCTTCTGTTCCAGCTCACGTAGAAATGATGGGCTTCATGGGAATGGGAAACAACCCAATGGTAGGAAGTCGGAGGCCAA
>JAZLJW010000273.1:0-11503 GCA_045597345.1 Treponemataceae bacterium | reverse complement strand
GATACAGGATTCGAACCTGCCACCTTCGCCTCCGGAGGGCGACGCTCTATCCAAATGAGCTAATCTCTCAATATATTTGAGCATAGTAAGATTACTCTCTTTTGTCAACAAACTACAGGTCCCTTATGAACAAAACAATACTTCTTGCATCAAATTCCCCAAGACGCAAAGACATTCTCACCCAGCTGCACCTACCCTTTACTATCTGCCCTTCTTCATTTAAAGAAATTCAGCCGGATCATATGGCAGCCCATTGTGTACCTGAGTACTTTGCCCGGGGCAAAGTTTCAGCTCTTGCAGAAACACTGGGCGAAACCACAGAAGAGCATTTCATTCTAGGTGCAGATACAGCAATAATCTTCAACGACACTTGCATTGGGAAACCTGCAAACCGTGAGCAGGCAAAAACATATCTGCAATTGTTATCAGGAAATACTCACCAGGTAATAACAGGAATTGCAGTACTTGACAGAAATAACAACCAGATGATATCTCAGAGCGTTACAAGCACAGTAACAATAAAACCCTTAACCGCAGAAGAAATTGACTGGTATCTTAACACCGGTGAATGGCAGGGAGTAGCTGGCGCCTACCGGATTCAGGAATCCTTTTCCCGTTTTGTTTCTTCAATCAGCGGCAGCTACAGCGGTATTATAGGCTTGCCTATTTCTGAACTTTATGACATACTCAATCAACTGCATTATCCGGTTTTGGATTCTATGCAGTAATGAGGCGTAGCCTCATAAGTAAGCATAGCTTACTCAATATCTTCCGTATGCGACGTAAGCCCTCCGAGCTTACTTACCGCTATCGTGAAAAAGAGTCAGGTGAAAGACAGCGGACTGCGTACAATCGTACCAGCCGTTATTAAAATGTCTTTCGATGAAGGAGAAACTCATGGCAGTTGTAACCATGAAAAGTCTGCTTGAATCAGGTGTACACTTCGGTCACCAGGTTAAGCGCTGGGATCCCCGCATGAAGAAATACATCTTCGCAGAACGCAACGGGATTCACATTATCGATCTGCAGAAAACTATCGTAGCTATCAAAGACGCTTACGATGCTGTTCGCAAAGTAGCAGCTGCAGGTAAAACCGTACTGTTCGTAGGTACAAAAAAACAGGCTCAGCAGGCCATTGCTAAAGAAGCAGAACGCTGTGGCATGTATTATGTAAACACCCGCTGGCTTGGCGGTATGCTTACCAACTTCTCTACCATCAAAAAATCACTTCTCCGCCTCAAGAAACTTGAGAAAATGGAAGTAGATGGTACTTACGAAAACCTCACCAAAAAAGAAATTGCCCAGATGCAGAAAGAAAAGGCAAAACTCGAGAAAAACCTTGGTGGTATCAAGGAAATGAAAGAGCTGCCTGGCATCGTATTCATTATTGACACCCACAAAGAAGCTATTGCAGTAGCAGAAGCACGCCGCATGGGTATCCCGATTGTTGCAGTAGTAGATACCAACTGTAACCCGGAAGGAATCGACTATCCTATCCCCGGTAACGATGACGCTATCCGCGCTATCAGCCTGTTCACCTCAATCATTGCAAATGCAGTAATTGAAGCTGACAATGAAACCGGTCTGAAAATCATCGAAGGTCTCCAGGACGAAGATGACGAAGTAATGGGCGATGCATCGCTGAAAGACAAAGATGAAGAAATCGTTGATTACAGCAACTACACCCCAACCGAGCCAAAAGAAGAAGAATCTTCTGACGATGATGACCTGGTTGATGAAGACAAACTCTACAAATAAGGGATACTACAATGGCAGAAATTAAAGCCGCAGAAGTAAAAGCTCTCCGCGAAGCTACCGGCGCTGGTATGATGGAATGCAAAAAAGCACTGGTAGAATGCAACGGCGATGCAGAAGCAGCAGCAAAACTGCTGAAAGAAAAAGGTCTGGCTGCAGTTGCAAAACGTGCAGAACGTGCAACTAAAGAAGGTCGCGTATTCGTAAAACAGGAAGGCGGAAAGGCTGTTATGGCTGAACTGACCTGTGAAACCGACTTCGTAGCTAAAAACGAAAAATTCATCGCTCTTGGTGAAGCAATCTGTGCAGAAGCTCTGGCTAAAGGTTATACCGAAGTAAATGAAGCTCTGTCTAACATGATGCTCGACCTAGCTACTGAAATCCGTGAAAACATGAGCGTACGCCGCCTGGTTGCAATTGATGTTCCAGCTGACTGCGTATTCGCAAAATACATTCACTCAGATGGAAAAACCGGTGTTATGACACTGATTGAAACTGACGGTGCAGTTGACAATGCAGATGTTAAAGCATTTGCTTATGACTGCTGTCTGCACGTTGCAGCTTTCACCCCTGCTTTCGTTCGCCGCGAAGACGTAAGCGAAGCTTACATCAATGAACAGAAAGAAGTTTTCCTGGCTCAGATGAACAACGACGAAAAAGTTGCTTCTAAACCAGAAAATGTAAAACAGGGCATCCTGAACGGAAAAATCAACAAACACCTTGCTGATATCTGTTTCCTTGACCAGCCTTTCGTTAAAGACGACAAAGTATCTGTTGCTAAAAAAATGGAAGAAGTTGGCAAAACCGCTGGTTGCAAACTGAACCTGAAATCAGTTACCACTTTCATTCTTGGTGCATAATTTTAGCGGAACTTAATGTAATTTTAAGTTCCACAAAAAGGCTGTCATGCAGTATACTGAAGACAGCCTTTTTTTTTAGAAGTATATAAGGAGTTTTCAAATGGCAGACACTCAGGAAGCATGCGTAGAAAGAATGAAAAAAAGCATTGAATCATTGAAAAATGAATTCAGTGCCATCAGAACCGGTCGCGCTTCAACCTCCCTGTTCGACAGAGTACGTGTTGATTACTACGGTGATAAATCACCTTTAAGCCAGGTAGCAACCATCTCTATCCCTGAAGCCCGTATGGTTGTAATCCAGCCATGGGATAAATCACTGATTAAAGAAATCGAAAAAGGTATTCTGGCAGCAGATCTTGGTCTTAATCCTTCAAACGATGGTAAAGTTATCCGCATTTCTATTCCACCGTTAACTGCAGACCGCCGTAAGGAACTCTGCAAACAGGCTAAAAATACTGCAGAAAACAGTCGTGTAGCTATCCGCAATATCCGTCGTGATGGTAACGACGAACTGAAAAAACTGCAGAAAGATGGGGAGCTGACTGAAGACGGACTGAAAACCGCAGAAGAAGCTCTCCAGAAAGCTACTGATTCTTATATTCAGGAAATCAACAAGATTCTTGAAGAAAAAGAAAAAGAAATCATGGAAGGCTGATTCAGCTGATGCCTGAATTTTCTATAAATCCGGCAGCCGTACCTGCACATGTTGGAATCATCATGGATGGTAACGGCCGCTGGGCAAAACAGCGCAAATTACCCCGAACAAGTGGTCATAAGGCCGGTGTAGAAGCGGCACGTACCGCAATTCTTGCAGCTATCAAACTGCAGATTAAGTATCTGACACTGTACACCTTTTCTACGGAAAACTGGTCACGTCCCGAATCTGAAGTTTCATATCTGATGGGTCTTTTACGCATCCATCTGCAGACAGAAAAAAACTTCTATCAGAAAAACAATATCCGCGTCTTACATCTGGGAGACAGAAACCGTCTTGCTCCAGACTTACTGGAAGCTATTGACCAGGTTGTTGACGCAACAAAAAACAACACTGCCATTACCGTTGTCATCGCATTGAATTACGGTGGCCGCGATGAAATAGTCCGGGCTATCCGAAAATGCACCAATCCAACAGACCTGACGGAAGAAGGACTGGTACAACTTCTTGATCTGCCCCAGCTGCCTGATGCTGACCTGATTATCAGAACAGGCGGCGAAAAACGCCTCAGCAATTTCCTGCTGTGGCAAGGCCCCTATGCTGAGCTTATCTTTGATGATGTCCTGTGGCCTGACTATACAGAACAATCATTAACGGCACATATCGCAGAATACCAGAAACGTACCAGACGTTTCGGTGGACTGAATAAGGAAGATGCACATGAGTAAAACCGTTGAAAGACTTTTAACTTTCTTCATTGGATTACCGCTGGTACTTTTCATTACCCTGATTAAATGGAATGACCATCTCCCACTCCATGTGGTTATGGTTGTTGCAACCTTTATTGCTGCCCTTGAAATGCAGAATCTGCTGGCTCAGAAAATGCAGACTCAGAACCGCTGGTTCATCGCAACCCTTTCAGCTGCCATTCCACTTATTACCGCCCTGTGTCTGCAGCTGAAGCTGCCACAGATGAACAATATCATTCTTCTGACCGGCGTACTGGCCCTGTTTATCTCTCTTTCAGCCGAAGTATTTCCCAAAGAAGCTGACCGTAAACCGGAAAACCTGTTTGAACCGGCACTGGAACGGGTAAGTGCTACCGTCATGACCGTCTTCTACTGCGGTCTGCTCATGTCATTTCTATCCCGCATTACTGTCTGGGAATACTCACAGGCTGCCCTGGTATTCATGCTCCTTATGGTTTTTGGAAACGATTCCCTGGCATGGTTCTTTGGTGTTCTTTTCGGTAAATCCACCAAAGGTATCGTAAAAGCAAGCCCCAACAAAAGTCTTGCAGGCTTTTTGGGCGGATTTTTCAGCTGCCTCCTGGTAGCATATCTGTACTGGCGGTTCCAGCCGGCATATCATCAGTTCCAGCTCTGGCAGGTGCTTCTTATCGGAGGAATCTGTTCACTGACTTCAGATCTGGGTGATCTGGTAGAATCGGTATTCAAGCGGTCTGCCGGCATCAAAGATTCCGGAAAAGTAATTCCCGGACGTGGCGGCATGCTGGATTCCGTGGATTCAATCCTGTTTACCGCACCGGTATTCTATCTGATATCAACCCTGCTTTTCTTCTGATACTTTGGAGCCATCTGACACTGCTATGAAAAAAAGAGTTTTAGTTCTGGGGTGTACTGGTTCCATTGGATCAAGCACCCTTTCAATTCTTGAAGAATTCAATGATAAATATGAAGTATGCGGTTTGACAGCCCACTCCAATGCCGGCGCACTGGCAAAGGCCGCAGAAACCTTTCACTGTGCCAATACTCTGTTAACCTCTGAAGCAGACCGTGAGCAAATCAAGCAATTCATTTCCAACTGTGGCGCTGACATTGCCGTCAACGGTATTGCAGGCAGTGCAGGCCTGTTTCCTTCAGTATGCGTTCTGGAAGCAGGTATAGACCTGGCATTGGCAAATAAAGAAACCATCGTCATGGCAGCCCCGTTAGTTTATGCCATTGCCCGAAAAACCGGATCCCGCATTCTACCGGTAGATTCAGAACATTCAGCAGTATTTACCCTTATAGAACACTACGGTAAAGAATCTCTTGATAAAATCATCATTACTGCTTCCGGTGGTCCCTTCCGTAAAAAGACTATGGAAGAGCTGAAAACTGTTACCGTTGAAGATGCCCTCAAACATCCTACCTGGGATATGGGGGCAAAAATCACCATCGATAGTGCAACCCTTGCAAATAAAGGTCTTGAAGTTATTGAAGCCTGCCGTCTGTTTCATGTAACACCGGACCAGGTACAGGTTACGGTCCATCCCCAGAGTATCGTTCATTCACTGATCAGGACCAAAGACGGCATGCTGTACGGTCAGCTTTCAAAACCTGATATGCGGCACCCCATCATCATGGCACTGTCCTGGCCGGAATTCTATCCCAACAGTCTGGAACCCCTTGACCTGTTTGGCACAACCGATAATCCTCTGACGCTGACCTTTGAAAAACCGGACATGGACAAATTCCCCATGCTCCGTCTGGCATTTGAGTGTGCCGGTAAAAACGGCGGATATACCATTGCCTTTAATGCAGCCAATGAAGTTGCCGTTGCAGCCTACCGTACCGGAAAGCTGAGTTTTACCGGTATCAGCGAACTTACAGCCCGTGTCTGTGCTGCAGACTGGATTGAAGAACCGGAAACAATCGATGAAGTATTTTCCATTGATGCCAAAGCCCGTTCCATGGCGCAGGAGTTCCTTAAATGACATTCGTATATGGCATCATCGGACTGGGAATTATCGTATTTATACACGAATTGGGTCATTATATAGCCGCACGTATCTGTGGCGTTGCTGTTGAAAGCTTTTCCATCGGAATGGGACCTGTGTTGATACACAAAACCATTGGTGAAACAGATTACCGGCTTTCATTAATTCCATTAGGCGGCTACTGTGCCATGAAAGGTGAACAGGCATTCCAGAATGCTGTAGAAAACAATCAGAAACGCATAGAAGGTGAATCAGATGAGTTTTATGGAGTTCATCCGTTAAAGCGTGCTTTCATTGCATTCTCAGGCCCTTTTTTCAACGTGCTGTTTGCTGTTATTGCCATGACCGTTGTTGCCTGGGTAGGCTATGATTATTACACCACCGAAAACCGCATCATCATAGCTACAGATATTTATTCTGATGTTCCATCATCAGCAGCAGATGCCGGAATGAAAACCGGTGACCGTATTATAGCGATTAACGGAAAAGAAACCCCATGGTTCAAGGATATTTACGAAGAAATCTCACTGAATGCTGATACACCTGTTACCATGGATGTTGAACGGGAAGGTACAGGAACTTTTCAGATAACCGTTACACCAAAACTGGAAAGCTCAACTGGGGCCGGAAAAATCGGTGTTATGGCTTGGGTTACGCCAGAAGTAACTGAAGTTCAGCCTGGATCCACTGCGGCCATTGCCGGTCTGCAGGATGGCGATCTGATTACAGCAGTTAACGGAAAACCCGTTGCTACCACGGTTGATGTATCCCGGAGCCTGAGTACTGCTGACCATACTTCTGTCATTACCGTTAATCGTAACGGTGTTTTCATTGATATTGAGCTGAAACCAGCTTCAGCTGATGATTCTCTTGGTTTTTATTTCAAGCAGGAAAAGCTTCATACTGAAAATTTCGGATTTTTTTCAGGACTGGGGAATGGTATAGCAGAAACAGGCCGGCTCATCAGTCTGACATTCAAGAGCCTTGCATTACTCTTCAAAGGAGTTGATTTGACTGCAGCAGTCAGTGGACCGGTCCGGATTACAAAAATGCTGGGAGATACGGCAATAGAAGGATTCACTGCCGGATTCAGTATTGGAGTTGTAAGCGTAATGCAATTTCTTGCGCTGATCAATGTTTCTCTTTTTATAATGAATCTTTTACCAATACCGATTCTTGATGGTGGACTGATACTGTTTGCTTTGATTGAGTCAGTATTTCATCGTCAGGTACCTCCAAAAGTATTGTACATCATTCAGATAATTGGAATTCTTTGTATCGGATGTCTTTTTGTCTTTGCTCTTTTTGGCGATATCCGATATCTTATAGGACGGTAACGCGATTTTTTCGAGGAAGCTCATGAAATATTATTCAAAACAAATTGTACTGGCTGTTTTTTTTCTATGTCTCTCCAGTACACTCTTTGCCCAGATACGATACTCCGCACAACCTCATGACGGTGCTGTAACCGCCATGGCAGTCGGAACTGACGGTGTATTTTCAGCTGGCCAAGATGGATTTATGATTAAATGGAATAAGGAAGGTGAAGGCGAACACTTTCAGATTTCTGATTTGGAAATCAGGAATTTTGCAGTTCATCCAAATGGATCATTAATTGCTGTATATGAAACAGATGGATACTCAATCAACAGACTTTCGTTGTGGGATTGGAAAACAAAAACAAGAAAATTCAGCAAACGAAGTGCAAATCCAATTACTTCACTGTCATTTTCAGAAAAAGGTTCTCTTCTGCTGGTAGGTACAAATGCCGTAGATGGACTTATGTTCATAAATACAACAAGCGGTTCTTCGGTAAAAAAAATGAGAGAGCTGCCCAGTATGGTTACCATGGCGAAAACAAGTGCCTCAGAAAACAGCAGTGTACTCTTCTCTCAACTGGGATATCTGGTATATGGAAACCTTAAGAATCAGGAAACAAAAGTAGAACTGAACACTGAAGCAAATCTGGAGTCTCCCTGTCTTTTCAGCAATGATTTGCTGTTTGCAGGATACAAAGACGGATATATCTGGATATACCACGCTTACAGCGCCACGTTAATGCAAAAAATCAAAGCTGCAAACCCTATTCTTGTCACTCAGCGGTCAGACAATGACTTATGGTATATCGAACAGGATGGCAGAAATTATACGCTGAAAATGGTTGATGTAGAAATTGACCAGACTAATCAGGAGATAATTGTTCCAAACTACCCGGTTATCGTTAAAAATTTCTATACGGAATCCCGTGCAGCAATTTCTGCTGCGACTGCAACAAATCAGTACATTTATGCCGGTTGTCAGAACGGAACCATTCAAACCCTCACCAAAGAAAGCGATACAGCTCTTGTTGCAAGCACCTGCATTTCACAGAATAATTACGATAAAATTCTTGATGTAGAAGAAAATGGTAATACCTTTTATGTTCTATCTGAAAAACATCTGATACGGACAGACTACACCAGTAAGAATACAACCGTGCTCTGCAATAATCCTGGATATACAAACATTCTGAGAATCGACGATGATACGATTCTCTATTGGTCTAAGGAAAAGAAACAGGCAGTAGCAATGGCTAAAGAATCGACTGGATGGAGTACTTCTGTCATTTATACCCCATCTGGAAGTATCATGAATATGCATTATGAAAACGGAAATCTGGTATTAGTAGAAGGAAGCTCTACGGTCACTTTATATTCGTTAGAAACCGGCAAATCAAAAAAACTGTATAGTGGTACTGGTGTTCAAGACGCATTACTTTATGATGAGAATACATTATATGTTGCAAAATCTGCAGCATCATCACCTAAAAGTGCGCTTATTGAAGTAAATGTTTCAACGCAGGAAACCCTGGCTCTTCCATTATCTGCTGAAGTTGCCTATTCACTGACAAGTAGTACAACAGGGGGAGCTAAAGCATTTTACGGCATTTCAGTTTTCTCTAATCCATCAAAAAAAACAGAAATCTTTAAATATTCACCTACCAGTAATAGTGAAAAAAAATATTCCACAGTAGTAACCTTTCAGGAAGAAGATACTCAGGCATTTGTCCTGTACAGTAATGGCCGTTTATTTACCAATATTTCACAGGACAAAATCAGAAGTATAACTGTTTCTTCAAAAAAACAGACTGTCTATAACCGTTACAAGGCATTACCTGCGAAACTGACCGTCAATGATGACTATGTATTGGTTCTAAACAAAGATGGCAGCATATCCTGGTTCAGTGCAACATCTTCGACACAATATGATAACTGGTACCTTACTACAGAAGGTGAATGGCTGTCATTTAAATAGCATAAACAAAAAAGTTGCCTTATTGCTTTTATTGAGGCAATTTGGTACTATTAGGAACCCCTTGGAATGATTTTTCATTCCCATAACGACCATAAGGAGATACTATGAGAAAGTATGAACTGATGACTATCTTCCCTATTGAAGAAGATCTGTCAAAACCAGCTATTGAAGCTGTTCGCGCTACCCTCAAGGAATTCGGCGCAGAAATCGAAAGCGATGCACTGTTCGGTGATCGCGATCTGACCTACGAAATTCAGAAACGCACAAAAGGTCGCTTCTGGCTTTTCAACATTAAAGCTAACCCTTCAAAAGTTATCGACATTGACCGTGCATTCAAACTGCAGCAGAACCTGCTGAAGTTCATGTTCGTTCGTGTAGAAGACTAATCACACAAGAACAGAGAATCATATCCGGAGGTAAAAAATGGCAAAAGATCTTAATCATGTAGCAATCATCGGAAGACTGACCCGTGACGCTCAGCTGTCTTACAGTTCAAATGGTAGTGCTATCTGCAAGTTTTCTATTGCCGTAAACCGGAGTATGAAAAAAGATGAACAGTGGATCGACGAAGTAAGCTACTTTGACGTAGATTTCTTCGGACGCCCCGCTGAAGGCATCAAACAGTTCCTGTTAAAAGGCAAACAGGTTGCCATTGATGGTGAACTGAGACAGAACAGATGGGAAAAAGACGGCCAGCCACAGAGCAAAGTTGTTATTCATGCTGATAACGTACAGTTATTAGGCGGAAATGCGGGCGGAAGCAGCGCACCAGCCGGGGGGTACAGCCAGAACAACAGCTATAACGGTGGATCAGGCTATAATGGCGGATCAAACTATAATGGTGGCCAGCGTAATTCCTATCAGCAACCACAGCAGATGGAACCTCCTGCATACGATCAGGGAATGCCCTATGGCGGCAACTCTGGCGGATTCAGTGAAGACATTCCGTTCTAATATCTGCTTTTTTAACAATTCTTAGTAAGGAGAATTCAGTATGTCAGACGAAGTAACTAAAGATATCGATACTACACCAGATGTTCAGATGCAGGACGTAATGCGCGATGCAGATGAACGCGCACCACGTGCAAAAGGAAAATCATTCTTCCGCAAAAAGGTTTGCCGTTTCTGTGCAAACAAAGCAAAAATCGACTATAAAGATCCAGAAGGTCTGCGTCGCTTTACTACTGAACGCGGAAAGATTCTTCCACGCCGCATCACTGGTACCTGTGCTAAACATCAGCGCCAGCTTGCTCTGGAAATCAAACGCGCACGCGCTATCTGTCTGCTGCCATTCGTAGCAGACTAAGGAATCGATACCCGATTTGGTTTGGTGGTATCCAACTCCGGATGGCCACCGAATAGAACTGTATAATACCCTATCCTTTCCAGTAACTGCAGATTGGATACTTGAGGAGTTTGTAATGAAAGTTATTCTGAATGATGACGTTAAACACCTTGGTGAAGAAGGTGATGTAAAAGTAGTAGCTAACGGTTATGCCCGCAACTACCTGTTTCCCCGCAATCTGGCTGTACCTTACAACGAAGTAACCGTAGCTTACTTCGAAGGCCGCAAAGCTGAAATCGAAGCTAAAAAAGAAGCTAAACGCGCTGAAAGTGCTTCACTGAAAGAAAAGCTGGATGCACTGAACGTTGTAATTCCAATGCCAGCAGGTGCAAACGGAAAACTGTATGGTGCCGTTACTAACCTGACCATTGCTGAAGCTCTGTCTAAAGCTGGTTACGAAATTGAACGCAAACGCATTGAAGTTCCTGGTGCTACCATTAAAAACACCGGTAAATATGCTGTTACCATCCGTCTGTACGAAGCTTCAACTGCAACTGTTACCGTTGAAGTAAAAGATCAGGATGCTAAAGAAGAAGCTGCTGAAGCAAAAACTGAAGAAGCTCCTGTAGAAGCATAAGTTTTATTTAAAACTATTTTACAGGTACCGTTGTTTTGATTTACTATTAAATCAGAACAACGGTATTTTTTTTCTGTTATACTGTCCTAAAAGGAGGTGTGATAAAAATACCTCCTTTGTATTTTTATCACCTGCATCTTGCTTCGCAAGCTGCTATATCGCACATCCATGTGCGCCCGCTGCCGCGGGAGCTTTAACGGAGGGGTGATAAAAAAAGCTGCCTGTGAAGTGCACCCCAGAAATTGGACACTTTAACTAGGCTGATTTTAAGGACTGATTCCTAAACTGTATAGGG
>JAZLJW010000272.1:0-11379 GCA_045597345.1 Treponemataceae bacterium | reverse complement strand
TTTTGCCCACGGCATAGCTCTGGAAGAATTCGCCGATCTGGTAGAACAGCATGACGGCAACGGCTTCTGCATAATCGCCGGATTTTTCGTATACGGCAACAGCAATGGCACCTAAAGTAGCAACTGCCATCAGAAAGTTTTCGTCAAAGACCTGGCCGTTAAGGATTCCTTTAAATGCCTTTTTCAGGATGTCATGACCGATGATCAGATAAGTGACTGCGTACAGGGCAGTGGCTGCTGCAAAGTACAATGCCGTTCCGACAATGTTTTTCGGAAGGAAGTATTCGCAAACGGTCAGTAATACAAACAGGACGCTTGCAATAATGATGCGCTTCAGCATCTTCTTCTGTTTCTTGGTCATAACACTCTCCTTATCTGATGACTATGTCATGAAATGTGGGTCCCAGCGACGGCAAACAAAATGAGGACACCCCCTAACTGCCGGCGCCAGGCGAGCTTCGCCGCCTGCCACCTAGTCAGGGTCCCCCTCATTTTTTTGCCTGCGTCCCACATTTCATGCCCTAGTCAGACTCATCTAAAACTGAAACTGCCACAAATCGAGAGGCATGGCAGTAAATGTAAAAATTGTTGAAGCCCAGTGTCCATGCGGTTAGCATGGACCTTCCATAGTTTCTATGCCGGGCTTCACCAATAGCGACGATATCGAGCGTTTTTACATTTGCTGGCATGCCGGTAGATGTATGACAATTCCAGTCCTATGTCTTACAGTTCGATTTCGAAATCGTCTTCTACTTTTTTGCCGGCTTTTTCTACAGCTTTCATAACTTTCTTTTCGTCGGCACCGTCAGCGAACTCAACAGTCATTTTCTGGGTCATGAAATTTACGGTTGCGTTGGCAACGCCTTCTACTTTTTTGGCTGCATCTTCTACTTTATTTGCACAGTTCGCGCAGTCTACTTCAATTGCATAGGTCTTGGTCATTGTATTCTCCTTGCAGGTTTCTGTAACAACCTTTTAATTCAACAATTAAATAACTGTTTAATTGTTATATACCAAATGTACTGCTGCCGATAAAATCCGTCAAGTACCAGCCCCCAAAAGTTACTGTCAGCAAAAAAAAACTGCATGAAATAACTCATGCAGTTTTATCACGTTTACCAGGTATTAGTTTTCTTTTTTTACACAGAAATAGAAGTCATATCCGTCTGAAATAAGAAGAACCTTACCAGTAATGATAGATATCTTCGTAGGGATAGCTTAATGCTATTCCATCTTCATCAATTATTGCGTAGTACCCTTTGTATGTTGACGTTTCATAATCGTCATCCTGAGAATATACTGCTGTTCCATCTTCGTTGAAGGTGAAGGTGTAAATATCACCACGATCATCAGCAACCCAGGTTCCATAGAAACGTGAATCATCCAGAGCAAATACTGCAGTGGCTGTCAGCAGACAGCACAGAACCAAACCAATAACTTTTTTCATACGTAATCTCCCATAAAAAGCCACAAAGGCAATTTAAGAATATTTTTGTTATATGAAAGATAACGCATTTCCAATCTCATTTCCAGCATTACAGCATAAATAATGCCCGGCTTATACCGTAAACAGGTTCACCTGCTTATCGATATCGTTTACAGCACCATCAACTTCCTGAACAACAGCACTCAGCTGACTGGATGTCTTGCTGATTTTGTGGGCTCCACTGTCCATCATGAAAACGCTGCTCTTAATATTGGCCGTTGCATCCTGCAGTTTCTGAATTTCATGCAGAATAGACTGACTGCCAGTGGTCATTTCCTGTGATGCAGAACGAACTTCCTGGGTACTGTCATTCATACGTCCAAGGGCAACGCCAATCTGACGGGATCCTTCTTCCTGCTCTGCCATAGCACTTTTAATCTGACGGACAAGCTGATCCGTACTTGCAATGCTGTCAGAAACTTTGTTGAACGCTTCACGGCTTTCATCAGAGAGTGCTACAACACCTTCAATACTCTGCTTGATGTTCTTCAGCTGTACACCAATATTTTTTGACTGGGCTGTTGACGTTTCAGACAGTTTGCGGATTTCATCTGCTACAACACTGAATCCCCGTCCTGCTTCACCGGCATGAGCGGCTTCAATCGCAGCATTCATTGCCAGCAGGTTTGTCTGGGATGCGATACTGGTAATAACCGTATTTGCTTCTTTCAGCATATCCGATTGCTTTTCAATATCCTTAATCCGTTCAAATACCGTTCCCTGCTTTGCAACACCATCTTGGGTAATACCAGTCAGTGAACCGAATGATACTGCCATTTTTTCTACAGACTGCTGTACGGCACCGATATTTCCTATCATTTCTTCTACGGCAGAAGAAGCATCCTGCACACCCGATACCTGCCGTTCTATCATGCCTTCAAGGCTCTTGATGTTTCCTGCAATCTGTTCAACAGCACTACTGGTACTGTCTACACTAGAAGACTGTACTCCCGTCTGCTCAGATACCAGTTCAATATTACCCAGGACATCGTCCAGATCCTGTGTAACGCTTGCCGTAATGGTCTGAAGAGAATCGCGCCCCCTCGACAAATCTGCCTGAGAATTCTTGATTGCCCCTACAATTTCCTGCAGTTTTGCAGAGAACTGGTTAAAGCCTTCTACTACTTCTCCAATTTCATCGTGGGAAGATTGTGGAATACGTCTGGTCAAATCGGCATTGCCGGAAGAAATCTCTGTAATACCGTTTTTTACTGCCAGCAAGGGCTTAATGATATTACGGACAATAAGGAATCCAACTACAAACGAAACAACGATGGCTCCAAGAATGATATAGCTGATGATTCTCTGAAGTGCAGCAATGCTCTGATAATAGTAGTCATACGGTCCTGAACAGAATACAGCCCAGTCAGTATCATGACCAACAGGAGTATAGGCACATAACATTTTCATACCGGTAAAGGGATCAGTATATATTTCTGATCCGGTTATGCCAGACTGACCTCGTTTGATAACCTGATAGAACGGATGATCCGGATCAAGGCTAAAAGCATCACGGTCAGCGTCACGATCTGCATCCCCAACAGCTTCACCGGTTTTCATATTGTATACGATTGGATGACATCCACCACCAAGATCGATACTTTCGCAGATATCAGCTACCAGATTGCCTTTCAGTACCGCAGTAATTACTCCGGTAGGGGCCTTGTTTGCACCATCGCCATAAATAGGAACTCCAATGAACATAAGAACACTATTATTAACCGCAGAAAGTGCCGGATCCTGTACATAGATTTTGCCCGTCATGGGAGTTTTAAAATAATCACGACCGGAAAAATCGATATAGCGGCCGTCATCTACCAGAGAAAGACCGTTTCTGGCGTAATATCCGATGTTCTGATATTTATCAGGGTCATTGGCTATAATCTGCATTAACTGCGCAGCCTTGTCTTCTGCCGATATGGATTCGTCTTTTACAAATGGAAGTGCCGCTAATCCCTGCAGCATAGTTACTTCATGAGAAACTTGTGCCCCGATTTCAGCTGCGATTCTTTTTGAAGTTTCAATCAGTTGGCCTTCTGTGGCAGTAGTTAAAGCAGTTGATGCACGCTGATAAATTAAAGTGGCAAGTGAAAAAGTAGAACCTACGATAAGCAAGATAATAAGTGTATTCAGTTTACCTTTTATACCCAAACTTTTCTTGAACATGTAATACCTCGTACATTATATGATATTTCATCTACAATTTTTCACCCGTTATTTTTTATGGAAATACTTATTATTTTCTGATGATTTTTTAATAGAGCAAAAAAAGCTGCCTGAATATATATCAGACAGCTCTCCTTTTTTACGGACATAGCCATTATTAAAAGCGTCTTAAAGATAGTGCCAGTATATTCTTTTTACGCTTGATATACAAATTTTTCAACTTTATTTTAAGATACGTTACTATCACATAGCAATTATGCTTCTTATATCGTAGAATAGAGACACTCAGTTACCAGAATAAAAATAGGAGACAACTCGTGAAAACAGTAACTTTAGGATCTACCGGCATCACCGTTCCACAGAATGGATTCGGTGCACTGCCAGTTCAACGCGACGATATGGAAACTTCCATAAAAATTCTTCGTCGCGCGTATGAAGGTGGAATGACCTTCTTTGATACCGCCCGCGCTTATTCAGACAGCGAAGAAAAAATCGGAAAAGCTTTGTGTGGCGCTAATGGAGACGGCTACGACATCCGCAGCAACATCTTTATTGCAACAAAAACCATGGGCAAGACTCCTGACGAAGTTCGTGCCGATATAGAAATGAGCCTGAAGTTACTGAACACCGACTATATCGACATTTACCAGTTTCACTGCATTGAACAGGTGTACCTGCCCGGCGACGGCACCGGTATGTATGAATGTATGCAGGAACTGAAAGCCCAGGGAAAAATCCGTCACATTGGTCTTACTGCCCACAAAATCCACCTGGCAGAAGACGCCGTAAAAAGCGGTCTGTATGAAACCTTGCAGTATCCATTCAGTTATATTTCTTCAGAACGCGAAGTAGCCCTTTCTGCCCTGTGTAAAGAACACAATGTAGGTCTTATCGGCATGAAAGGTCTGGCTGGCGGGCTGATTCACGACAGTAAAGCAGCCTTTGCGTTTGTAAGCCAGTTTGACAACATCGTTCCCATCTGGGGCGTACAGCGCATGACCGAACTGGAAGAATGGCTGGCATTCTTTGATACACCGGCAACCATGACCGATGAAATCCGCACTCTTATTGAAAAAGACAAGAAAGAACTGGGTGACAACTTCTGCCGCAGCTGCGGTTACTGCATGCCCTGTCCTCAGGGAATCGGTATCCGTCACTGTGCCCGCATGAGTCTGATGCTCCGCCGTGCCCCCAGCAAAAACTGGCTGAGCGAACACTGGCAGGAAGAAATGAAGAAAACCGAAAACTGTACCGGTTGTGGCGCCTGCAAAAGCAAATGTCCTTACGGGCTTGATACCCCTGCCCTGCTGAAAAAGAATTACGAGGACTACAAGAACGTTCTTGCCGGAAAAGTAAGCGTTCAGTAAGGAACAGTGTATGGAACAGCATGACCACAAACATACCCATGAACACGGTTCTCCCCATGTAGCAGAAGAAATTTCTGCTACCCTGGCTCAGAGTGCCCACTTTGAACTGCTGGCAAACCTGTTCAAACTGCTGGATGATTACAGCCGCCTGCGTATTTTCTGGCTGCTGTGCCATACCGAAGAATGTGTTACCAATATTTCGCTTCTGGTGGATATGACGGCTCCGGCCGTCAGCCACCATCTGAAGCTCCTGAAAGCCAACAATCTGATTGTAAGCCGTCGTGACGGTAAAGAAGTCTACTATAAAGTTCCCGATACTCCACTGTGCAACCTGCTGCATAAGGGAATTGAAATGATGATGGAAATTTCCTGCCCGGAATAACTGCTGCCTCAGCAAAAAAAATTTAAAAAAAAAGCGAAAAAAGTTTGACATCAAAAATCAACACGTGTAAACTAAACGTGTAAATTACATTTACTTGTCTTTTTTCATTAGGAGGATACATAAATGAAAAAATTGTTGATTAGTGCTGTTGCCGCAGTTCTGACAATGTCACTGTGTTTCGCCGGCGGTTCAAAAGAAGCAAAAGGTGCTTCTGAAAAAATCACCCTTACCGTATGGGAATCTACCCTGGGACCAGATGAATTCATCCGCCAGGCTGGTGAAGCCTACACCAAGGCAAACCCCAATGTAACCATCAAATTTGTAAACGTTGAACTTGGCGATGCTGCCGGTCAGATCGCTCTTGACGGACCTGCAGGTGTTGGACCAGACCTGTTTGCTGCTCCACACGACAAACTGGGTGAACTGGTAACTGCCGGTCACGTTCTTGAAACCGTTAATCCAGAAACTGTAAAAGCTAACGTTCTGGGTGCCTGCTCACAGGCTCTTACCTATGATGGTGTTATGTACGGTTACCCAGTATCTGCAGAAACCTACGCTCTGTTCTACAATGAAGACCTGATTTCTAAAGATGAAGTTCCTACCACTTGGGAAGGACTTGCAAAATGGACTAAAGAATTCAATGCTAAAAATCCTGGTAAATACGGATTCCTCATGGACGTAGGTAACGGTTACTACACCATTCTGTTCACCAGTATGAAAGGTAACCGCCTGTTCGGTAAAGAAGGTACTGACCAGACCAAAACCTACCTGAACAACGCTGCCGCTGTAGAAGGTATGACTTTCTTCCAGAATCTGCATGAAGTACTGAATGTTCCAGCAGCTGACCTGGGAACTGCCGTTTGTGATGCTGCTTTCCAGAGCGGAACCGCTGCAATGCACATTACCGGTCTGTGGAACGTAAAAGCATTTGAAGATGCCGGTATCAAATTCAATGTTGCTCCAGTTCCAGCACTTCCTGGTGAATCAACTCCTGCTGCAACCTTCTCTGGTACCCGTGCCATGTTCGTATCTGCTTACACTGACTACCCTGAAGAAGCTGCTAAATTCGCAGAATTCCTTACCACTCCGGAAATGCAGAAACTGCGCTTTGACCTGACTGGTGCAATGCCTTCTGTTTCTGTAGAAGTTTCAAGCAAATATATGCCTGGCTTCCTGCAGCAGCTGGACTATGCATTCCCAATGCCATCAATTCCTACCATGGCTGGTTTCTGGGAAGCAATGAACAACGCATCTAAAAACATCTGGGATGGCGCTGCTGTTAAGGCTGAACTTGACGCCTGTGACACCGCAATTCTTGGTAACTAAGTAAAAAATGCAAGGATGGCTGCTCCATCCTTGTAACAAATCGGGCTGTCCGACTAGTGCTGTCATACTGACCAGAACTGTCATGCTGAACAGAACTGTCATGCTGAACTTGTTTCAGCATCTGTTCCACTAATAGAACAGAGATTCCGAAACAAGTTCGGAATGACATGTGACTAACACAGTTCGGAATGACATGTGACTAACACAGTTAGGAATGACACTATGACCAGCGCAGTCAGGACAGCCCCCGCCCCTGGAGATTTCCACCATGACAATTAATCCTAACGGAGCTGACGAGAAAAAAGTACATGCTGCAGCATGCTGTTTTATGGGACTTTCTCACCTGCTCTATTTAAAAGAATACGTTAAGGGCGCCTTTTTTGCCCTGGCAGAAGCAGTGTTCATCGGTTTTCTGCCTTTTACCATCCATAAAATCATTGAATTAGTAACTTTGGGAGATCCACAGCCAAATGTGGCTGTTAAATATAGAAGCAATTCCATATTCATGCTGATTGACGGCATTCTGGTGCTGGCAGTTATTGCACTGTTCATCTTTCTGTATGTTGTTTCCGTACGCAGCGCAAAAGAATCGTACAAAAGCTATTGCCGGACCGGCCGGTTCCCCAGTCAGAAAACATCTCTGGAAAAAATCGGGGGAGCTGCATTCCCACTGGCAGGCCTTGCCCCCTGTCTTGTCATGCTTATCGTATTTGTTGTTGTACCACTGGTATTCAGTGTATGCGTTGCATTCACCAACTATTCGGCACCGGAACACATCCCACCGAAGAATACCGTTGACTGGGTTGGTCTGAAGAACTTTAAGGACCTGATGTTCGGTGGCACCACCTGGTCAAAAGGATTCCTGCGGGTAACCATCTGGACATTGGTTTGGGCAGTTGCTTCAACCTTTACCTGCTATTTCGGCGGACTTCTGGTTGCCGTTCAGCTGCAGGAAAGCGGCATCAAACTGGCAAACGTATTCCGGTTCATCTTCATTCTACCCTATGCCGTTCCATCGGTTATCACCATGCTGGTCTGGAAAAACCTGCTGAACGGAACCTTTGGAACCGTTAACAGAACCCTGCAGGCTCTGGGCTTTGCCGGTAACATTCCGTGGCTTGGCAACGCAACTCTTGCCCAGATTATGTGTGTTGTCATCAACCTGTGGGCCGGTTTCGGCTACTTCATGATGCTCAGCATGGGAACCATGACCGCCATTTCAAAGGATATGTACGAAGCAGCCCGCATTGATGGGGCTTCTTCTTCTCAGTGTCTGCGCCATATTACCATGCCACTGGTACTCTACCAGACCATGCCGCTGATCATCATGAGTTTTACCCATAACATCAACAACTTCGGCATCATCTTCTTCCTGACCGGTGGTTCACCAACCGTTGCAGACTCTACCATCACCAACGCCGGTGGTACCGATATTCTGGTTACCTGGATTTACAAGCTGACCATTACCCTGCAGAAATACGATTACGCATCAGTTATCGCCGTTCTCATCTTTGTTGTCCTTGCGCCGTTTGCCATCTACCAGTTCAGAAGTACCAAAGCATTCAAGGAGGGCGAAGTATAATGGAACGTTCAAGCAACCACGCATTACAGATTGTCAACAAAACTGTTATCTATCTGCTGTTCATCATCATTTCACTGTGTGTATTCTATCCGTTGGTATACACCGTCAGCGCCGCATTCAGCCCGGGAAACGGTATTTCTGCACTGAATATCATTCCCTTTGGCGACGGCTTTACCCTGAAGCACTTTGACTATCTGATTCATCAGACCCAGTACGGACTGTGGTTCAAAAATACCCTGATTATCTCCGTATGGACCGCTGCCCTCACTGTTGTTATTTCATCCCTCAGTGCCTATATTTTCTCACGCTTTAAGTTTCTGGGAAAAAAGACACTGCTCATGAGCATGCTGATTCTGCAGATATTCCCGTCTTTTGTCGGCATGATTGCCATTTACGTAATTCTGCTGCGAATCGGCGGTCTTGATACCCTGTGGGGGCTGGTTCTGGTATACGTTGCAGGTAACATCCCCTACAACACCTGGATGGTAAAAAGCTACATGGACACGGTTTCCAAAAATCTGGATGAAGCAGCCCGCATTGACGGTGCCAGCCACTTCCGTATCTACAGCACCATCATTCTGCCCATTACCAAACCGATTATTACATTCCTTGGAATTACCAGTTTTACCGGCCCCTGGATGGACTTTATTTTCCCAAAAATGGTTCTCCGCAGTGCCGATAAAATGACCCTTGCCCTGGGATTATTCAACTTTGTAACAGATAAGAAAAACGAATTTACAAACTTTGCTGCAGGATCGTTGATTATCGCAATTCCATTTGTGATTTTCTTCCTGTTTACCCAGAAATCCATGATGCTGAGTATGGGATCTGCTGCAGTAAAAGAATAAGGATTATTGATGACCACCTATACCTTTGACAATCACAGCCTGTTCCGGGACGGTAAGCGCTGGTTCCCGATTATGGGAGAAATGCACTATTCCCGTTATCCCCAGGCTGAATGGAAAGACGAATTATTAAAGATGAAAGAAGGCGGAGTTGATATTGTTTCAAGCTACGTAATCTGGATTCATCACGAAGAAATTGAAAACCAGTTTGACTGGAGCGGACAGCGGAACCTGCGTTCATTTGTAGAAGCCATTGCCGAAGCCGGTCTGAAGATGGTACTGCGCATTGGCCCCTGGAGCCACGCCGAAGCCCGGAACGGAGGTTTTCCTGACTGGCTTTTGACAAAATGCCCCAAGTACCGGAGCAACGACGAAAGTTACTTTACCGAAGTACGGAAATTCTATGCCGAAATCTTTAAACAGGTTGATGGGCTGCAGCTGAAGGATGGCGGACCGATTATCGGTATTCAGATTGAAAACGAGTTCGGCCATTGTGGAGGATTGCAGGGAGCTGACGGCGAATACCACATACAGCACCTTACGGCCATGGCAAAAGAAATCGGCTTTGATGTTCCTCTGTGGACTGCCACCGGCTGGGGTGGAGCCATTACTGGTGGGCTTCTTCCGGTTATGGGCGGCTATTGTGACGCACCCTGGGATCTCCGCCCGGAAGAAATTGAACCAAGCAGTAACTACGTATTTACTTATGAACGGAACGACCACGCCATCGGCTGCGATTTCGGGTTAGGCGAAACCATTACCTTTGACATGAACAAATTCCCCTATCTGACGGCAGAACTGGGAGGCGGCCTGCAGGTTACCTACCGCCGCCGACCCGTTGCACAGCCGGAAGATATCGGTGCCATGACCCTGACAAAAATGGGTAGCGGCTGTAACCTGCTGGGATACTACATGTACCACGGCGGCCAGAACCCGGAAGGAAAACTGACCACTCTGGAAGAAAACACCAGCACCGGCTACATCAACGACCTGCCGGTGAAAAACTACGACTTTCGTGCCCCACTGGGACAGTACGGCCGCCCCAACGGCACCTATGATGAAATCAAACTGTTCAGCCTGTTTGTCCACGACTTTGGAGAGAGTTTCTGTGCTACAAAAGCCTTTATTCCGGAAAACAATCCATTAAAGCCGGATAACAGTACTGACCTTCGTACCTCATGGCGCTACAACCCGGATGAACCGGATGCCACCGGCTACGTTTTTGTCAACAACTATGTACGGCATCAGACGCAGAATGATCATGCCGGTGTGGTACTGAGCTATACCCCTACAGGTTCTGGTGAGCCCGTTCAGTTTCCCGCCATGGACATCAAAAACGGCGACTATTTCTTCCTGCCTTTCAACATGAAGCTGGGGAATAATCTGCTTAAGACCGCAACCGTTTCTCCACTGTGTGTGATTAACGGCAACACCTACGTGTTCTACGGTTCGCAGATAACAGAGCGCACTGAATGCACTGCTACTACTGCAGATCCGGCCCTGTACCAGTTTGCTGAAGCCGGTGATGACAGCATTCAGATTATTACCCTGCCCCGAAGCCAGGCATTAAAAGCCCATAAAGTGCGCGGCTCAGACGGCAAAGAAGAACTGGTTATTACCGATGACGTTTTCTTTACCGATGGAACTACCCGTGTGTATGAAAAAACAACTGCCGCCGGCACTATTGCTGCTGAGCCGGCAGAAGCTGCCAAAGGTTCAGAAAGTGCTGCCAGTACCCGCTGCTTTAAGCTGACCGTTCCTGCCTGGAATTCTGATGACCTGCTGCTGGAAATCAGATACCGCGGTAACTGCGCCCGTCTTTTAACGGAAAACGGCATCCTGCTTGATGATTCCATCTATATGGGAGCGCAGTACCCCTGGATGGTTGGCATGAAGCGGTACGGAAAGGCCTTGCAGACATTGATTCTTGAAATCGATGAACTGAAATCCGATGCAAAAATCTATCTGGAAGAGCCACGAACTGACAATCTGTGCAGTGTTGACTGCATTACGATGCATCAGGTACAGCGGAGCTGCTGCTGAGAACAGAAAGAGCCATGACGGCTCTTTTTCTCTACCGTTATATCAACACGTGTGGATTACACGTAAAAAAAATTAAAGTGAGGAACAGTATATGAAAAAAATGGTGATGCTGGCTGCAGTAGTTGCGCTGTGTGCCGCTACTCTTTTTGCCTGGGACACCCCGGCCGCAGAAGCAGTAAAAG
>JAZLJW010000271.1:0-1081 GCA_045597345.1 Treponemataceae bacterium | reverse complement strand
GACATGGCTACGATCCGACTTAGAACTGTTTGTGAAGGAATCTGAGTGCCGGAATTGTGTTCTGACAGCCGCCCGGGATTTATGATGAATGCCATAACTGTTACAAGAGCTGTGAATCCAATAATGGCAAAGCACAGGTATGCCAGAATCCGCTGAGTAGTTGTTACCCGTCTGACGGGACGCCGTCTGTAAGTCTGAGTTTTCTTCATTACCAGAGTATAGTAACAAGGAAAAAACTACGTTTCAAGAAAAAAAACTATAACCTGTACAGACACCCAGTGCGGAATAGTGTAGAATCTGCCGATACATGAAAAGATATATTGTCGTCAGATGGGAGTGCAGGTGAAAACCTTTGCGAAAGTAACCGTCAGTTTTATTCTTTCTCTTGCCCTTTTTGCCGGGGTGCTCTATGTAGCTGTTTCAGGAGGCATGAGCCTTGTTGAAACCCGTTATTACCAGAGTGCTGTTGTGACCGGTATAGAGAGTCGTTTACGCACCATCGGACAAAGTTTTGACAGTTTTATCAGCCAGAAAAGAAATTTATTTGCACAGATTGCGGAAACAGATGTTCTGAAAAAAAGTATGGAACCTAGCCTGAGTTCGGACGAGATTGCATTGCGTGAACAGATAATCGGGTCATTGCAGACCAAAGATCCATACTTTCTGGGATTACGTCTTATAGATTCTACCGGAAATAAAATACATTTCAGTACCTGGCAGTCTGATATCATGAATCAGAAAGAAGGACAGCTGGCATATAAGAATTATACCCGGATTGACGAACTGGATTTTGAGCGCATTGTTAAGGGGTCAAAGTCAAATGGTGGAATTGTCGCTGATACCGAAGGTGACAGACTGCTGTTTGTATATCCGTTTACTGATATTTATGGCGCTGAAAGAGGGTATCTTGTTTTTTATCTTGCTGCGGCTGATTTTAACAGATATCTGGTAGCTGCCAATGTAACAAGTATCAGCGAAACGGCTCTTCTTACCGGTTCTGCAGACAAGCCGGGCTTTGTGCTCAGATTAAACGGCGTTACTGCAAAAGCACTGGCTGACATTATCCGGGATGTGTGGAACG
>JAZLJW010000270.1:0-5294 GCA_045597345.1 Treponemataceae bacterium | reverse complement strand
TTGATAAGTAACAGAGATATTTCCTGATTTTCCTGCGATGGTAATAGTTCCAGAAAGCCCTGTCTGTTCCTGCAAATCAAGGGCATTGGAACCGGTGAAACGGAAGATATAACTGGTATCTTCAATACCATCGCCATTACGGTCAAAGTTTCCGACTGCATTATTTACAAAAGACTGTTCAACAAAAAAATCAAGACCGGTTACACTGTTGGCACCGTACGCATTCCGATGAATATCATTTACCAGATCAGAAAAGTTCATGACCATGGTATTAAGCTGCTGCATTTCGTTACGGATATCTACATCACGAAGTTCAATAAGGGCCCCAAGCGAACCACCGGAAATTTCAGCAGCATTGCCGGTATCAGCCCACACTACCTTTGTATACCCATGGTTATCAAGCATTGGTTCTACGTCAAAACCGCGGGAAACAGCGCCCTGTACCAACACATGACCATCAATATGAACCATAAATTCATTTGGATCACGGCGGTCAGTGGTAATATTTGCCAGTTTTGCCAGCTTGTCTACCATAAGGTCGCGCTGATCATACAGGTCATTGGGATTATCTCCCATTGCTTCAGAGCGGACAATTTCAAGATTTATTTTTGCAATGCGCTCTGCGTAATCGTTTACCTGTTTTACCGTAGATTCAATATCGTGATTAAGCTGCTGACCAATTGCTTCAAAAGCCTTATACCGGGTCTGTACCGATTCTGCAAAACTTTCACCACGGGTAACAACAGCCTGCCGGGCTGCTTTTGTTTCAGGATACAATGCTAATTCCTGCCATGACTCCCAGAACTTATCCATGGTTGTGCGGACAGAAATATCTTCCGGTTCGTTGTATACGTTTTCAATCATCTGATAATACTGTTCCCGGGTAGACCAGTAAGATTCCTGATTTGATTCTGCAGCAATACGACTGTCGAGCATTTCATCACGGATACGGGAAATACTTTCTGCGGTAACACCTTGTCCAAGCTGTCCCGGAACCTGTGCACGGGAAAGATCCGGCCGGTAAAGTGGATCAAACTGTTTGAGCTGCACCCGCTGACGTGAAAATCCTTCTGTATCAGCATTTGAGATATTATGACCAGCAGTCTGGATAGCGGTACTTTGAGCCATTAAAGCCCGTTTTCCCATTTCAATTCCTGCAAAAGCACCTGACATAGCGTCCCCCTGCCTTACGAAAGTGTATTAAGGAACAGTGATTCTGGTTGCGAACGAACCAGACCGGTTGGGGTATACAACGTATTTCTTCTCTGAGGGAGAACCGTATCATACACTCCCTGAAGGAAGTTTCTGGTAACTCCGATATACGTATTCAAAGCGTCGTTTTCAACTCTGCATTTAACCAGTTTCTGATGAACTTCATGGTATAAAGGATTGCCTGAAAGATAATCTGTTTTATCCTGTTTCTTTCCGAGAGCAACAAGTTTTTCCCGTTTTTCGTCAAAAAGCTGAAAGTCAGAAGAAAGAGTATTGAGCAGATCAATGTGGTTATTAAGAGTAGCCCAGTTACGTTCAGTTACATCCTTGCGGATTTCTTTCTGCACTGAAAAAACAGCATCCAGCAATACGCTTTCTTTAGTTAACAGGTCATTCAATAATTCTTTGTTGTTCATCATGTACATTCCTTGAGTTTTCCTCATTTGTTTTTCGGAATTTCAAAATGAAAGATTAGAGATAAACAGAAAAAAAATGATTTTTCCTGATAATTTCAAAAAATGCTAAAGTGCGCGATTCAAAATCCGAAAAGAGAACTGTAACTAACTACACGGAGGTTTTGTATGGAAAGCTACGCATTAAAAGGACACAATGAAAGCAAGGACTATATGACCATTGTCAAAGAAATGGATGATGGCTACGTTGTTCGTATTGTTCGCGATCAGGATGGTTACGAAGATGTAACCACCGATTTTATGAGTAAAGCCCTTTTTGAAAGCTGCGTACGCACCGGTTACCTGACCAGGATTGGTGTTGGCGACCTTGCAGTTACCGCATGACAAAGTAAAAAGCGTTTATTACAGAGCATTTATCATGGAGAGTGCCTGCTGCGTTCTCCATTCTACACTACACTGCTGGCTGCTTCCGTCACAGGGCAGCCAGTTGATTTTTACGCCCATTTTCTCCATCCGGCGATACCAGGTTTCCTGCCGCTTTGCAAACTGACCGATGGCAATGTTCAGCTGACGGTACAACTCTTCGTAGGTTGGAATTTTCCCTTCAAGATACTCAGAAATAAAACGGTATTCCAGGCCAAGACGTTCCATCCGTTCCCAGCTGAATCCGTCTTTTTCATGGAGGTTTTTCACTTCATCAATCATGCCTTCGTCAAAACGGGCTTTCAGACGGCGTTCTATGCCGGCGCGAAGCAGATCGCGGGGGAAGGTAGTTCCGATGATGAATGGTCGGATGTCAGGACGAGGCATGTCAATGACTGTTACAGCACTGTCAGCAGTATCGGTGTTTTCGGTATCAGCAGCATGCTCTTTCTGATAGGTTTCAATTTCGATGGCACGGATAAGGCGGTGGCGTTCATCGGTATCGGTGTGGTTATGCAGGTTGCCGCCTTTCAGTTCCGAAAGAATGGCAATGAGTTCTTCGTCAGATTTACCGTTAAGGGAATTGCGGAGCGGCACATTGGTAGGAACAGACAGCAGCTGATAGCCCCGCACAAAACTGTCCAGATACATGCCGGTTCCGCCGCAGATAACAGGCAGGTGGCCCCGTTCAATGATTTTCGGAAATATGTCATACACCTGCTGCTGCCAGTTGAATACGCTGAACTCCTGGCTCAAGTCTGTAACATCAAGCAGATGACTGGGTATGGTACGTTCAGGAAGGCCTGCAGCAGGATCTGCCGGAAGAGTAAATTCACACAGGTCTTTTCCGCTTCCGATATCAAGGCCACGATATACCTGGCGGCTGTCAGCAGAGATAACTTCGCCATGAAGACGGTCAGCAAGCTGTACGACAACAGCGGTTTTGCCTACGGCAGTAGGCCCCAGAACGACTATACAGTTATAAGAATCACTAAACATACATATGTAACCAGAGCAGGGCGGCTGAGCCTGTCGAAGCCCCCATGTAGAGAAAAAGGACCCTTCGACAGGCTCAGGGATCCAGATTTCTTCTTACAGTACCCGGAGGATGGCGCACTTCAGGTATTCAGATTTTGGATACCCTGCAAGAACCGGATGGTCAGGTCCTGCCCCGCGTTTTTCAAGAATCTGAACAGTGCGGTGAGCATCCTGGGCAGCGTGCATAATCATGGCGTAGAAGGTGTTCTCATCAAAGAAGTGGCTGCAGGAACAGGTAACAAGGATTCCGCCCGACTTAATGATTTTCATGGCACGCAGGTTGATTTCCTTGTATCCGCCATAGGCTTTCTGTACGGCTTTTGCGCTTTTGGTAAATGCCGGCGGATCAAGAACAATCATGTCAAACTGTTCGCCGTTTCTGTCGTACTCACGGAGTACGTCAAAAACATCAGCGCAGACAGCCTTCATGACCTTTTCCTTGCCGTTCAGCTTGATATTGCTGTTTACAGTTTCAATGGCATCAGGAGAGATATCAACGGCGGTTACATCAGCAGCTCCGGCAAGAGCGCAGTTCAGGGCAAAGGCACCGGTGTGGGTAAAGGTATCAAGCACTTTCTTGCCTTTTGCAAACATGGCTGCCCGTTCCCGGTTGAATTTCTGGTCCAGGAAGTAACCGGTTTTCTGGCCGCCGGCAATATCAACGTTCAGAAGAACGCCGTTTTCCTTAATAGTTACAACCGGTTCCCGTTCAGGACCAATCCAGCCGTTGGTATCAGGAAGTCCTTCTTTTTCACGGATTCCAAGATCTGAGTTTTCGTACATCCCGTAGGGCTTGCAGGTATCTTTCAGAACTTCAATAATCAGGTCCTTGTACTGCCAGGTGGCCAGGGCATGGAACTGCATAACCAGGTATACGCGGCCTTCAAGATCGACATACCGGTCTACTGTAAGACCTGGAAGAAAGTCTGCTTCATCAAAAATAAGACGGCAGCTGTCTGCTTTTTTGTAGTAGGCATACCGGATAGCAAGAGCATCTTCTACACGCTGACGGAAAAAAGAATAATCAAAGGTAACGCCCCGTTCACGGCTTAAAATGCGAACCGTAATTTTGGAATTTTTATTAATGATACCGGTACCCAGGTACATGCCGCTCTGGGTCATGACTTCTACGGGGCTGCCGTCCGGTACGGTGGAATCTGAAAGTTTTGCAGGAACGGAAGAATGCTGGCCACCGGCAAGAATGCTTTCGTGGCGGACAGTTTCAATTTCGTTATCAAATACCCAGGGGAACCCCTGGCGGATTTCTTTTTCTTCCCCTTTTTTGAGGAATACCCGTGAAATAATATCAGTCATAGGGGCTCCAATCGGTAGGTATGTTATTTAATCAGGTCACTCATGGTGTACAGACTGCCTTTTGCAATACTGCCGTCTGCAATACCAGCGGCAAGCCATTCGCAGGCACGAACGGCACCTAAAGCAAAACCTTCACGGCTTCTTGCAGTGTGGGTAAGTTCAATGGTGTCAGCCGGTGAATCAAAGAAAACCGTATGGGTACCGGGAACGGATCCTACGCGGGTGCTTGAAACATGCAGCTGGTGTGGCTGAGGTTTCTGATAAAAGGAGTCTGTTACCATTTCTGTTTTAGAGCTCATGTTATCCAGAATCTGGCGGGCAATTTCCAGTGCAGTACCGGAAGGGCTGTCTGCTTTCTGATTATGATGGGCTTCCCAAGTAGCAACATCATACTCATCGTATTCACCAATCAGTTTTGCAGCTTCAGCTACCACTTTATAGAACAGGTTTACACCAACAGAAAAGTTTGCAGCATAGAACAGGGCGTTGTTGTATTCTTTTACCAGAGCTGCCACATTGTCCAGTTCTCCCAGCCAGCCGGTAGTACCAACTACTACCGGAACGCCTGCAGGAACCAGAGCTGTAATATTTCCCATAACGCTTGTTGGATGAGTAAACTCGATAACACCTTCTGCCCCACTGGCTTTCACGGCAGCTGCAATTTCAGCGCTGTCTGAGGTTTTCAGGGTTGCGTCCGGTGCAAATGGGTCAACGGTAAGAACAACTTCGTTTCCCCGTTTTTTTGCAATGGACTCAATCATGTGGCCCACTTTTCCGTATCCAACAAGTGCAATTTTCATATCAGTCCTCTATATAATCAGCGGCTATCCGGCATCAGCGGATTTCGTCGCCTTCTTTTTCACCAAAGAGTGCGGTGTGCAGAACCTGTACCGC
>JAZLJW010000269.1:0-2249 GCA_045597345.1 Treponemataceae bacterium | reverse complement strand
TCATGAATGTCTGCCGTGGCCCCAGGGAATACGATATTGCAAGAAGTTACTATCTGATGAAGGGAGAAGGACCGGTGGAACCCCAGACCCAAGCGCTGCTTCAGGCGTACCTGCAGATGCACGGCGTAACGGAAGCCGATCTGGAACCCTATTTTGAGGTCATCGGCATCTGCCATAAGTGGGAGATGCTGTAATCATGAAAAAGTCAATCATTGCCGTTTTGTGCCTGCTTTGCCTTTTGGGCACCGCAGGATGTGATTCCAGAGAGAAAAGTTCCGGACCGGCTACACAGAAAATTCAGAACCTGCAGGAGGCAGCAGTGAAAGAGAATACGTTTGTTTCAGTTTCCATGGATGAAGGCCTTTCCCTGATGGAAAAAGACAGTGGCTTTGTGCTCCTTGATGTGCGCCGCAGTGATGAGTTTGCTGCAGGCCACATTCCCGGTGCCATACTCCACACCAACGAACTGATGACTGCCGAAAACACCCAAGCCCTGCTGCCCGACAAAGGCCAGCATGTGTACGTGTACTGCAGAAGCGGCCGTCGTTCCAAGGAAGCAAGTCAGAAGCTGGTATCCTATGGCTACACTGCTGTTACGGAAATTGGCGGCATTCTGGACTATACCGGGCCGGTGGAGTAATCCAGCTGAGAGTCACGGGAAGAGAATTAGTCTGGAATCATAATAATGTGTATGCCAGTATCAATCTTTATGAACAAGGCTTTTTAGGGAAAAGGGAGCTTCTGGAAGAATTGCGTGTTTGGAAATACGTTGACCAATTTTGTTTTCATACTGAAAAAGCTCTGCAATATCTTCGATTCAAACAATCTGAGGAGGTTTCCTGATGAAACGACCACAAGTAACGCAGCAAAATGTTCATCTTTTTATTCCTCGTAAGGTTGCAAAAATATGCGGGGAATTGAACAGGGAGCAGAATCTTTCTGTAAAAGAGGCAATCTTAAAATTCTATAATTCAGAAATCAGTGAAACCTTAAGTCGAGAATCATCTAAACTCTGGCAGGAAGGCTGGGTGTATATATATCAGAATATGTAAAGAGAACCTGCTGCAGTTTCCTGCAACAGGTTGCCGGGTACTTATTCTTTACAGTTGTCTAACAACAGTCTGGGTATTTCCGCATTCGAGTTTTTCAGTGCCAGAAGCATGGTTTTTCTGCGGCATTTCCACTGCGAGATTCCTGAACAAAGCGCAGAGTGCCGGAGAGTATAACCATTGTCAGAATGATGATGACTGTAAGTGGGGCAAAATCTTCTGGAGTGTTACCGAGCATACTGAGAGCCGGGAAAATCATATCGGTGGCGGCGGAAACTAAAGCCAGGGCAATTAAAATTGCAGTAAAAGGATTAATACACGCTTCGGCAATGCACCAAGATGTGAAAGAATTTCTGGTACGGTAGAAGTTGCAGCATCTGTAAGGCGATTTTTTACAGTGTCTAAAAAAACTGCAGTTTGAACCAGACGTTTTTTTACGGTAAGATTCTTTTTCATTTTACCTCCTGTGCGTACTGTCATCCCGAACTTGATTCGGGATTTTCTGAATAAGATGCTGAAACAAGTTCAGCATGACGTCATCGTTTTGCATGACGTCATCGTTTTGCATGACGTCATCGTTTTGCATGACGTGTTGCTCGAAAAAATAAGTCACCCTGAACTTGTTTCAGGGTCTACAGGAGGTAGTTTAGGTTTTTATGCTTTCAAAATGTATGGCGAAATTATTGTTTTTTCTTGCGATATACCCTGGATCAAAAACCGCAAGACTACAGCGATTTTACCGGGACGCCCTATTCTTTTTATTATAAAAGCTGCAAAAGATATATGGGATTTGCGTTGATGATTTTTATTTGCGGCGGAAGAGTCAAAACTGTCTTTGTATAATTTATAATTCCCTGAATTCCGTATTTAACAAGACGGTCGGCCCTAACATTGTTTTAAACCGCAGGCAGCTCGACTGCCTGTCGGTGATTTGAAAACAGTGTTAGGTTAGTTTACTTTGATTCTTCTTTACCTTTCAACAAATAAAAACCATGTTGGTGATTTTTCTCTTTATCAAAACAATCTTTAATCTGAGGAGGGGTTAATTCCCCGACGCTCTGCGTCGAACAGAAATGTGATATAATAAAAAAATGGAAGAAGACCATGTTCATTTTCTCGTACAGAGTGTACCGACGATGGCAGTATCTAAATTAGTTATGATGATAAAAAGCATAACAGCAAAGAAAATCTTCGAACAGT
>JAZLJW010000268.1:0-1409 GCA_045597345.1 Treponemataceae bacterium | reverse complement strand
AACATTTCCAGCTGTTTTTACACAGGTAATGCGGTCAAGCTCATCATATTCATATTCCCGGTCAAGCCCAGGACGGCCTTTTTCTGCCGTCAGTCTACCTGCTTCATCATATGTACCATGCCAGATGATTCCCATGGCATCACTTTGAAGAATACAGTTTCCAAGGAAGTTGTATTCATACCGGATAAAGCTTCCATCAGGTCTGGTTACCTTTGACAACTGACCAAGGTCGGTATATTCATATTTTGTGGCATAACCGTAAGCATCCCTTGCAGCTGTAAGCTGTCCCCGTTTGTTATAAGTGTAGGTACGCTTGTTATTCAGTCCGTCAGTCACTGATACAGTTTCTCCATATGCATTCAGTTGATAAACCGTCTTATACAGATTACCGCTGATAGCCGTAATGGTTCTTCCGTCCAGACTGTATGAATAGGTGACATATGTTTCTGCAGTTGCCATATTGTTTTCTTCACCTGTCAATTCCAGGATTACCCGGTTCTGACTGTCATATTCATACCAGACGGTTCTCCCTTCAGACCTGACTGAGGCCGTAAGGCCCCTTTCATTATAGGTATATTCAGTTGTTTCTCCATACCGGTTCGTAATGCTTTTTACTGATCCGTCATCGTAATACTCTGCAGTTACATATTCCCCACTGCCTGATTCTCCGCTTTTGGCCAATAACCCCTGTGGATTGTAGTCATAATCGTACAATCCACCATGTGCAGATTGTTCTGTCAGCAATCTGCCTCCACTGGTTAAGATTCGCCGGCTAGCATTTCCCAGTGCATCAGTTACGGAAACGACATTTCGCCACGGGTCATAGCCTGCTGAAGTTGTCCGGTTCAGCTGATCGGTTATGTAGACTATTGAAGTATTGTTTGCCCCATTTACCTTCCGGTAGTTTACATCTGCATACTCTCCAGCGGATACTGCTACCGCTTTAAGGGATTCAAGATTAACGTTTGAAAAGTCAAATTCAACCCCTGATATGGCAAACTGTGCCATGTTTTCAATCAATTCTCCGTTATACAGGTATGTTGTAAGGATGTCTTTGTCTGAACTATAGGCCAGTTCTGCTTCCAGATTGCCTTCAGGTGTATACCTCCGTCTTGCTGTCAGTTCTCCGTTTACATACTGACCGATTGGCAGATGTCGTCTGTCATATTCATAAGTGACAGTACGTTCTTCTCCAGTTATAGTGTCTATCTGACTGATGGAAACCAGATCCTTGCGAGCATTCCAGGTATAGGCAGTTGTAAGACCATTTACGAACGATACGGTTGTAGTTTTTGCAGTATAGGTGTATGTCTGCTGAAGTTCTCCGTCAAGATACGCAGCAGATATCCGGTTGCGGGTATCATACCGGTATGCCGTGCTGATACCCCCTGTAACCTCTTCTGCAAGAT
>JAZLJW010000267.1:0-1016 GCA_045597345.1 Treponemataceae bacterium | reverse complement strand
TTAAATGAAAATCTTAGAAAGGCCGGAACTGCTGCCATGACTTATGGTGGTGTTATGGGACCTGTAACAAACAATACAAGCCATGCACAGTACGCAATTGTTGCAATCATCGGCGCACTTTTCATGATTTTGGGACAGGGCAGTTCTTTCTCTTTAAACTGGTTCACTGGTATGCTGGATATTGGTACAATTGCAGCATTCTTGCAGTATACCCGTTCCTTCAGTCAGCCTATTTCTATGATGAGCCAGCAGGCAAACTCTGTATTGAATGCTCTTGCCGGTGCAGAACGTATTTTTGCAATTATTGATGAAGAACCAGAAGTTGATGAAGGTGAAGTTACACTTGTAAATGCTTATGAAGCTAAAGATTCTAGTGGAAATACTAGATTGGTACAGTCTTTTGCAAAAACTGGTGAATGGGCATGGAAGGATCCTGCTTCTGGTGAACTTCGTCAGTTGAAGGGAGATGTGGTTTTTGATCACGTAAGCTTTGGTTATACAGATGAAAAAACAGTTTTGAAAGATATGTGTATTCATGCAAAACCAGGTATGAAGATTGCTTTGGTAGGTTCTACAGGTTCAGGAAAAACTACAACAATCAATCTGCTTACCCGTTTTTATGATGTACCAGAAGGAAGTGGAGCAATTACTTATGACGGCTTTCCATTAAATCAGATTTCTAAGGATGCTTTGCGTAAATCTTTGGGAATGGTTCAGCAGAATACACATCTGTTTACTGGAACAATCCGTGAAAATATCCGCTACGGTAATCTTGATGCTTCAGACCAGCAGGTTTATGAAGCTGCAAAGCTTGCCAATGCTGACCATTTTATTCAGCATCTGGAAAATGGATATGACACAGTAATTACAGGAGATGGTGCAAGCCTCAGTCAGGGACAGCGTCAGCTTCTTGCCATTGCCCGTGCCGCAGTTGCAAATCCACCTGTATTGATTCTTGACGAAGCAACTTCTTCTATTGATACCCGTACAGAAGCTTTGATTGAAAAGGGTATGGA
>JAZLJW010000266.1:0-16134 GCA_045597345.1 Treponemataceae bacterium | reverse complement strand
AACTATTTTTAGTTTTAACTCTTCTGAGTATTTGGACATTAAAAAAATGCACCTCCTAAAATTGAACTTTTTTTGTCCAACTTTAGGGGTGCACTTCATTTATAAGCAGCTTTTTTTTTGCATAGGCGCCAATCAGAATCGAACTGATGCATAACGGTTTTGCAGACCGCTCCCTTACCGCTTGGGTATGGCGCCATGGTGAAATTAATATAACAAATCCCCTATTTCGTGTCTAGTGGTACTCTCTGAAAAATTGCTTTTTTACTGATTTTTCAGTACCATTGGCCATATGGAAACTACAGTCTCTCACGATTTGATTATTATCGGTGCTGGTCCCGCAGGCCTTGCTGCTGCACAGTATGGAGCCCGTGCCCAATTACATGTTCTGGTGATTGAAAATGCTGGAACTGGCGGACAGGTTCAGAATATTGTTACTTTGGAAAATTATCCTGGAGTTTTTCCTGGTGTCAGCGGTACCGATTTTATTACAACAATGAAAGATCAGGCTGAACATTTTGGTGCAACATTTACTACAGAAGTCATTCAATTTATAGACAAAAAAGGTGACATTTTTCATATAACGACTAATAAGGGGAGTTATACCAGTTACACAGTTCTCATAGCGACAGGAGCAGAACATCGTCGTCTTGGAGTCAAAGGAGAACGTGAACTTGAAGGCGCTGGTGTATCGTATTGCGCAACCTGTGACGGACCATTCTTCAAGGGAAGAAAAATCTTTGTTGTAGGTGGTGGTGATGCTGCCTGTGATGAAGCAGCTTACCTTTCAACCATAAGTCCCAGTGTTACCCTGGTTCACCGTAAAGGTCAGTTTCGTGCCCAGAAAGCTGTGGCAGAACGGGTACTGAACAATCCCGGCATTACCGTAAAATTCAATACCACCATTGAAGAAATTAAAGGAAACGGCCGGGTTCAGAGCGTTATCCTGAAGGATACGGTCACCGGAGAAACCACTGAGCAGGAAGCAGATGCCGTATTCATTTTTGTCGGCATGATGCCCCGGACAGATCTGGTGGACATGCTGCCAAAGGACGAAAACGGCTACATTAAAACCGACGACAACATGGCTACTCTGGTACCAGGTATGTACTGCGCCGGAGATTTACGTTCAAAATCATTCCGGCAGGTTGTTACCGCAGTTTCGGACGGTGCTGTTGCAGCAAATACTGCAGGTCAGTACATCAGAAAAATCAAAAACGACGAGTACCGCTGATGCTGAAGAAACGCTTTCTCCGTACTACTTTTTTTTCTATTCTTTTCTATATGCTGACCTTACCGGTTTTTGCCGAACTGACATTCTGGAGTGATATGCCCCATGAACAGCTGGCAACCGCTATTGCCGATCAGATGACCGATGAAGAATTGCTGTCACAGATTCTCATGTTCGGCTGGGCAGGAGCAGAACCTACGGAACTGCTGTACAATTGGGTTGAAAGAGGGCTAGGAAGCGTAAAGGTATTCGGATGGAACACTGATGATATTCATCTGGTTGCAAAGGCAATAAATTCATTACAGAGCCACGCCCAGAAAAACCGTTTCATGATACCGCTGTATGTTGCAACAGACCAGGAAGGTGGTTGGATTCGTCATGTTAAAGGCGATTCCAGTGATACCCCGGGAAATCTTGCCATTGGTGCAAGTGCATATCCTATGGATGCCTATTATACTGGGTACTACATTGGAAAAGAGATGCGGGCTTTAGGCATCAATATGAACTTTGCTCCAACAGTCGACGTATTTTCATCCATCGACAGTACGGTAATCGGGCCACGTTCCTTTGGAGAAAATCCGGAAACAGTCGGCATTCTTGGTGCTGCATTTTCTACAGGTAGTATGGATGCAGGTGTTATTCCAACAGCAAAACACTTTCCTGGACATGGGGATACCAGTACAGACAGCCACGGAAATCTCCCTGTTATTAATATCGACCGGGAAACCCTGTATTCCCGGGAACTGGTACCATTCAAAGCGTTGATTGATGCCAAAATCCCTGCAATCATGAGCGGTCACTTAAGTTTTCCTCAGGTAATGGGTACAAAGGAGCCGGCATCACTTTCAAAGACATTTCTTAAAGAAGTACTGCGGGAAGATCTGGGATTTGAAGGACTGATAATTACAGATGACATGATGATGAATGGTGCGACTACTTTTGGAAAAGGTTTTTCCAATGCAGTGACACTGGCAATAGAAGCAGGAAATGACATTGTTATTTCATCCAGTACCCCTTTGCTTGATGATGCCGTCTGGACCAATAATCTTGCAAAGATGAAAAAAGATGCTGATTTCAGAAAGTCAGTGTATATTGCAGCACAACGGGTCATTCAGACAAAGCTTGAGTATTTTAAAGGTGAAAATCCGGTACCATTACAGTGTGATACAGATGCCATAGACCAGAATATTCCTGATCCAAATGGAGCTCTTTTCTTTTTTGATCAGGCATGCCGCTCCATCAGCGCATTGAAAACCGGAGATAAGTTTCCCTATACTGCAGAAAAAGCAGCTGAAGAAAAAGTATTGATTGCCGGACAGTTTTTTACCTATACCGATGAATTGTTGAAACGATATCCTCACGCCAAGATTTATTCTTACAAGTACTCCATGTCATCTGAGAACAAACAGCAGTACCTGGCTAATTTGCCCTGGTATGCCCGTCAGTTTGACACCGTAATTATCTGCGTAGCCAATCAGGATAGCGCAGATTTGGCACGGTCTATTAAAAGTTACGGCAATAAAGTTATTGTCATCAGCATTCTTTCACCTAAATTCGCTGTTGATTTAAGTTGGGCTGATACCGTTCTGTTTGCCTACAGCTACTCGGATTTCTCTTTCAGAGCCGTTGCAGCAGTTCTTGCAGGTGAGATTCCGCTGTATGGATCACTTCCGCTGACACTTACAGAATAGCAGGTCTTTCATGATAGTAATCTCTTCAGTAACCATTCCTACCCTTCCCGCCATCGTTTCATTTCTTGAAAAAAATGAACAATCACATATTGCCCTCATAAGCCATATTCTTCGCAACGGAATACCCTGTTTACCACCTTCAGACATAAAATACTACGTCGCTCATGAAGAAAATGCATTATTCAGTACAGGTACCATCCGTGCCGTTATTGCAATAGACAAGGGAGGAACGCTTTTGCACGCTGTTGAATCTCCGTCTTCTGCTGATGACCTTCGCCCTGCGCTTTCTGAATTACTCAGTACTTTTGATATTTTCTGCCTTATGGGAGATGCCGAAGGTTCGCAATTCTTACGTTCCCTTATAAAAGAAAAAGCTTCTCATATCCGCTCATACCATATTATGGAATGGGTAAAAACCGGGCGGCGGGTCTATCAGCCGGGAGGGACTGAGCTGGTTACCTGTACTGTAGCAGATGCAAATGAACTGATGCTGATAAAAAAAGGCTACTATCTGGAAGAGCAGTCGCTACCCGGGGGAACATTTTACCCCGCAGCCCACTTAAAACTGCTGCAACAGGAACTTGCAACGCAAAAAGTACTTGCCTTACGTTCCTTACGGGAAGAAAATCATCCTTTTGCAGCAAAGGCAAATACTAATGCTATTGGACTGCGATGGGTACAGCTTGGCGGAGTGTATACGATGCCTGCATGGCGGGGAAAGGGATGTGCCCGTTATCTGGTACAACAGCTGGCAGAGTTTGCTGAAAAACAGGGATATAAAACAGCTCTTTTTGTAAAGACACAGAATACCAGCGCTCAAAAAGCATATCTTGCTGCCGGCTTTGAACAAACCAGATCCTTTGAAATCAGTTATTTTTCAAAATAGCTCAATGTTACCCGTAAAAGCTTATACAGAATAAGTGCTGAACGAAATGGTGCCGAAAACTGTTTCGTTAATACTGAAGTATTCTACCCGGTATCGCTCCCGATTACCTGGGAAAGCCACTACAGCGAATGATGGCAGTGTGCCACCTCTTGGACGGGAACAGCTGCCGGGGTTCAGGAACAGCGTTCCATCAATTTCTTCCCGGAAGGGAACATGGGTGTGTCCAAAGAAAACAAGGTCTGCACTTAACATGTATGCGGCATTAGACAACGTATCAAGGCTGAAATCTACTGAATGACGATGCCCATGACAGCTGAAGATGGTACGACCGGCAGCAGTGAATTCCATCCGGTCTGGTACTGACAGTGAAAGTGAACCAGCGTCGTAGGAAGGTCCATCTCCATTCCCGCGGACTAATGATACTACTGGTGGTAATTTTTCACGGAGGGATTCGTCATCAAAGGCCTTTTCAAGAAACAATGCGATATCACAGGAGCCATCACCACAAAAAATCAAGGCATCAGCATCAGGGCCAAAGCTACATACGATTTTTTCAAAAACTTCATATTCGCCATGGGTGTCAGATATTACGATAATCTGTGCATCATGTTTATTTTCTAAAGCGGTAATATCAGCGGTTGACCCGATCAAGCCATTTTCCTGCTGAACAAGGGCATTCATTGCAATCTCCTGGTATATGTTGTACGACTGACTATTCTTTCAGTACAAGTACATAGTGGTTTTGAGCCCTGATACCTGTTTCCGGATCAAGGAAGGGGACAATTGAACAGAAATCGTCCTGTTTTTCCATTTCTTTTTGTAGCATGGATACAATAGCCGTCATTTGAGCCCCTACGGTTTCTCCTTCGATACTGCTCTTATTCCGGTTTTTCATTGTCTGAACAACACTAATCAGAACATGAGCCATATCTCCAGTATACAGACGTTGCTCTTCTGG
Organism: Treponemataceae bacterium; assembly: GCA_045597345.1. GTDB lineage: Bacteria > Spirochaetota > Spirochaetia > Treponematales > Treponemataceae > Treponema_I. Next base: position 11,371 of record JAZLJW010000266.1, on the reverse strand, counting down.
TGTAAGGGCAAGAACTGCATCTTCCGTATCAGTAAACATAACCTGACGGCTGAAATCAAGAACAAAAGTTGAAGCTCCTTCTGTTTCCAGATTTTCATCCTGAGGGAAAACAGAATAAATCGGATAGGTTGCACCGGAATCAACAAGTCGGTTTAATGCTGCATGGGTGCGCTCTGGAGCTGCGACAACAATCAAACCTTCCAGGTTATAGTCCTTGAGTAATTCAGTAATAAATGCAAGGCGTATTGCTTTTCCGTCAATATAGGATGCATCAAATACCAGCGGAACGACTAACCCGTTATTTTCTTCCAACCCGAACTGAGTATCAAGAGCTGCAATAATTCGCTCCCGCTCCGCTGTTTCTGCCCCTTCTTTGGTATAGCCATGTCCAAAGAGAATGGCAATGCGTGGATAGTCACCTGGAATCCAACGAGGGATGCTGAAATCAGCAGCAGAATAAAGCTCACTTTCAGGTATAAATTGCGCAAGCTGCTCTTCTACAGCTGCTTTTCTGTTATCTTGCTTTGTAACAACAGACAGTGGCTTATTACATGACGCAAAGCTGAATACTGTCAAGGAAATCAAAATAAGCGTACCTATTTTAAATTGAGAGCGTACATGCACTTTCATGGTAAAAATCATATCATGTAATTGACGCAAGGGGAATAAGAATACAAAATAGGCGGACTATGAATACTACAAACCAGTTCGATGACATGAAGCTGTATGCTGCCCTTAATGCAGTACCTATTATGGCTGATGAAACCAATACCTTTATTGCCCAGTACATACAGAATCACGGGGTAAAAAAAGTTCTGGAAATTGGAACAGCCATCGGATTTTCTGCAATCACCTTTGCTCTTGCTGCGGACGATGTTCAGGTAACAACGATTGAGCTGGATGAAGACCGGTACCGGAAAGCGCTGCAGAATATTGAGGAAAAGGGATTGTCAGACCGGATTACTGCTGTTTTAGGTGATGCCGCATTGTATGAAACTGACGAAAAATTCGATTTAATTTTTATAGATGGTCCAAAAGCCCAATACATTCCTCATTTTGAAAAATTCAAGAACAATCTGGCTGAAGGTGGCGTTATCATTACTGATAACTTGAGTTTTCACGGATTTGTTGAAGATTTGAGTTTGACAAACAACTACAGTACCAAAAAACTGGTAAAAAAGATTCAGAAGTATATTACCTTTCTTGAGGAAAACACGGAGTTTGAAACAGAATTTTTCCCTATCGGGGATAAGATTTCTGTAACCCGCCGGCGCCCATCCTGAGTACTATCAGATGCTGAAACAAGTTCAGCATGACGTATACGCTGTCATTCTGGTCAGTTCCCGTCATCCTGAACTTGATTCAGGACCACAGAACTTGTCATGGCTACTGTAGCATCAGGACCACTGAGCCTGTCGAAGTGTCCCTGATTATTCACTGTATTCAGTGTAGGCGTAGGCGCTGTGGTTATGAATGCTTTCGTAGTTTTCAGCTTCTACGGTAAAGCGGGTAAATACTGCTGCACCGTCTGATTTTACGCTGCGTAATGCCTGATATACTTCGCGGACAACGTCTTCTACAAACCGTGGATTATCGTAGGCATGTTCAGTTACATATTTTTCGTCTTCGCGTTTCAGCAAAGAATACACGCCGCTGGAAGCGCATCCTTCTACCAGTTCAATAATGTCTTCAATCCAGAACATGTGCCGCGCTTCCAGCTGTACTTTTACAATGCCCCGCTGGTTATGAGCTCCATATTCACTGATTGCCTTTGAGCAGGGACACAAGGTAGTTACGGGAATTTCAATACTGACAGTAAATGTTTCTTTTGCATCCTGACTGTCAGTCTGCTTCCATACATGACCTTCATAAGTACACTGGTAGCACATCATGCCGCTTTGTCCTGACACAGGAGCCTTCTTTTCCATAAAGAACGGAAAACGCATGATTGCAAAGGCTTCCTCTGCATCCAGTTTAGTGGTCATTTCCTGCAGCATGGCAAGAAAACGCTTCATACTCAGATCCCCGTGATAACTGTGAAACAGTTCCACAAAGCGACTCATGTGAGTGCCTTTATAGTGATGGGGCAGATTCACAAAAAGATCAGCAGTGGCAGTTGTCAGTTGGGTTTTATGGGCTTTATCGAGCACTTTTACCGGATACTGCAGCCCTTTTACACCAACTTTTTTTAATGGAATTTCACGCTCATCACGTTCGTTCTGAATATCTCTCATTATCGTTCTCTTAGTTTTCCAGAGTCCATTTTGCAGCTTCAAGGGTATTTACCATTAGCATGGCTATGGTCATAGGCCCTACACCGCGTGGAACAGGGGTAATGAAAGAAGCAACTTCTTTTGCAGCTTCAAAGTCCACATCACCCACAAGACGGAAGCCTGATTTTTTTGTGCTGTCCGGAATGCGGTTCACCCCAACATCAATAACCGTTGCTCCCGGTTTAATCATATCGGCAGTAATTGCACCAGCTTTCCCCACAGCAGCAATAAGAATATCTGCCTGACGGGTAATAGATGCCAGATCTTTTGTACCGGTATGGCAGATAGTTACCGTAGCATTTACATCACGACGTGCCATAAGAAGTGCTACCGGCTTACCGACAATATTACTGCGGCCAACAACAACCGCATGGGCTCCATCCGTAGGAATCTGCATGGTTTTCAGCAGTTTGATGATACCGTTGGGTGTACAAGGCAGGAAGGAGCGGTTACCGATAACCAGATTTCCTACAGAAATCGGATGAAAGCCGTCAACGTCTTTTTTTGGGTCAATGGCAAGAATAACTTTCTGCTCATCAATATGTTTCGGAAGGGGCAGCTGAACCAGAATACCGTGAACGGAAGGATCTGCATTTAAATCAGCAATCAGTGTAAGAAGATCAGCTTCACTGGTATCTTCAGGAAGATGAATTGATTTATCAGCCATGCCTACTTCTGCAAGAGCTTTCTGTTTTCCGGTAACGTACGAAACACTTGCAGGGTTTTCTCCAACAAGAATCACTGCCAGACAGGGAGTAACACCTTTTTCTTTAAGGGCGGCAGTTTCTGCTGCTACCTGTTCCCGTGTCTGCCGGGCAATTTCAAATCCGTCAATAATCGTTGCAGCCATTATTTCTTCCTTACTTTACTATAATTGCTGAATTTACCGTATTTGTGTAACCTTTCAGCTTCTGTTGTCGTTATGATACCGTGGACACAGGGGTGCCAAACAGCTACACTCATAGTATAAAATTTTATCGTCTGTTTCCACTATAAAACATGTATTCATAAAGAGAGGAAGTATGAAAAAAATCATAACAGTGTTGCTCTGTTTTGCACTGGCTTGTGCTGCCGTATCTGCACAGAGTGATGTTACTATCCGTCATAATCAGAAAGGAGATCAAGCTGCCCGCATCGGTTTATCCCTGTCAATTCCCTTCAGACCTACTATGGCAAAAATGGGGTTAGGAGGGTCTGCATCGTTGGGGTATGACTTCTATCTGAGCCGCAATCTGATGATTGGTGGAGAAGCTTCGTTTGTATATAACACCACCATTGGTAACAATGTATTTTATTACGTTCCCTTGCTGTTCAATACTACCTGGCAATTTGATGCAGGAAAATTTGAATTCCCTGTTACCCTGGGTATAGGCGGAGCTCTGCAGAATTATACAAACAGCATGTTATTCGGCCTCGATATCCGGCCTCAGGCAGGTGCCTACTACCGTATCAATTCAGAATGGTCAGCTGGAGCTAATCTGCAGGTTCACATTCTCCCTGAATGGTTTGCAAAACAACCACAGTATAACTATGTGAAATTATTTGGCGGAATTCAGCTTGGTGCACGATACCACTTCTAAACTAACTGTTAAGGAAAAAACTATGAAAAAAAATCAAAGCGTACTACTGATTCTTATGCTCACCAGTCTGATTCTCTGTCTTACAGCCTGTGAACCTATCGGGTATAAAATTGCTCAGGAAACAAAACTTGCTGACCCCATAGTAACCGGTAATGTCTATAGCATGGTTCCGGTAAATAAGACCTTGTATACACAGAATGGCCGCATATATTCAAAATCCTTCAACAGCACTGATGTTTGGACGGTTGTAGAAACGCCTGCTTCAATAATCGGACTGGCATCTGATGCCGGATATTTGTATGCAAAAGATTCGAACGGAAACGTATGGGCAACTTCGACAGCAACTATCTCAACTGCTTCATGGAAACAGGTATACACCTGCAGCGGAGACCGGGCAGAAGTCTTTCTGTTTGATAATGGCGTTTTTTCAAACGCTGATGGCAGTACTGAAGGAAGAAATGCTTATTACAGAAATGAATCAGGAGTGTTCAAATTGCAGGGTACAGGTTCCCCGACTGCAGAAACGAGTGGTGCACCTGCAACGACTAAAAACTGTGTTTATGCAGCAGGTTCTGATTATTTTACTGATAAAGCCATGGTTACGACGGATGGAGTATCGCTGTTCAGTGTTTCATCAGAGGCTCGCAGTGACTCTACAAAAGAATGTCTGACCCTTGTCTGGAAACGTCCTGAGGATACTGAATGGACAAAAATTACTACCGCCACTACGTCAAAAGCCGTTACTTATCTTTCTATGGCAGATAATGGTGCACTTTTGGTAGGAACTACCAGGAATTATGAAATCTGGACAGTTGCAGATAATAAACCTTCAACTGGTACTGCATCTTCTGATACATCTGCAACCATCGGAACCCACAGTATTCTGGGAATATGGGAATATGGAAACGACCGATATGCGTCGATTTATGATACAAACTACAGTACATACAATGGGCTGTGGTGTCAGACTGATTCCGGAACCTGGGATAAGCAGTAATCAGTTATAAAAAAACGCTATGTCCGAAAAAAAAGCCGCCCCTGAAGTGAAGTGCACTTCAAATGGCGGCATTTTTTTTAGTTTCAGCCGGTATGGACGCCGGCGAATACGCATCGCGGGTATTGCTCAGCAAAACCCGGTAAGTACAATCGACATAAAGCCGATTGTACGTCTCTTATTTTGACTGACTAGCCAGCCATTCCATAATGGAAAGACCGTTTTCATCAACGATGGTGTTGTTGAGAACGTAAATCCATGACCAATGACCGTCATACTGATAAGCAGCGTCAGTATCGTTACCGGCTTCATCTTTGATGAAGTACAGACCGGTTTCGTCATGTACGTCAGCTGGGAAGTTGAATTTAACATCAGCAGCACCTGCTCCTCTCAGGCGGGCAACCGTTGCAACATCAAATTCTGGTGGGTTAACGGTACCATCGTTCTGAGCCTGAGTAAACCAGATGTGCTGTGGTACCAGTTTAGCCAGTTTTTCATCATCGATTTTTGCATCAGGATAAGCTTCGCAGATTGGGTATGCAGCGGCAAAGTAGTCCGGATATTCAATGATCATGTTCATGGTCATGTAACCACCGTTGGAACAGCCACCGATGTAGATGCGGTGTGCATCAATTTCGCTGTGTGCTTTTACGAATTCATCAATACAGTTGAACAGAGCATCAGTATAGTATGAACGTGCTGAAGTTCCTGGAGTGGTAACACCAGCGCTCTGGAAGTCTGGGTCTGCAGAGTTCTGCATCCAGAATCCGTCTGCCTGTGGAACCAGTACGTAGGCACCAGTAGCACCAAAGTTAGCCTGAATTTCATCAGAAGCCAGGTTTGCAACTTTGTTTCCCTGCAAAGGAATCAGTGAGCTGGTTCCGCCTTCACCCATACCGTGCAGCCAGATGATTAATGGAGTTTTACCGGCTTTTGCAGTTTCCGGGCGGTAGTATGCATAGGTCAGGGTAATGTCACCGGTGGTAGACTTCTGGTCACGAACGAATCTGTCAGACAAACCGTAAGTCATTGAACCTTCGGTGATTGCAAGACCCAGTTTTTCGCTTGAAACGGTCATGTTGAATACTGATGGAACATGGTTCATCATGTCGCGAAGATCAAAGTACAGGTAAGCACCGGTGTTTGGATCAACCGGCAGTTCCAGTGCAACGTATTCACTTTCACCGGTAACAAGATTGCCGGCTGCGTCACTGGTATAGGCTGCAGAGATGGCACGAGGTGCAGTACCTACAGCAGTCTGCATGGCACCGGTGGTGAACATGCCAACCCAGTCAAAAGCTTCAGCTTCTACCAGTACGGTAAAATCTTCAGCAGTTACATCGGAAACTTTTTTTCCTGCATTGATAACGATTTTATCAATACCGGTTCCCCAATCGTAGCCGTTACATACGGCAACATACTGTCCTGCTTCAGGACCTTTTACTGCTGGTGCATTAGTTACCCCATTGGCAACAGGTGTTGATGCACAGCTGAACAGAACACAAACCAGAGCGATTACAGCTGCAGCAATGCTCATTTTTTTCATTTTTGTCTCCTCCTAAACGGGACTGTTCATCCCTATTCATAGGAACAGTCTAGGGGCAATTTCTGAACTCGTCTTATACGGAATAACTGCAAAATACACGAATTTACTGATTAGCAAATACTCGCCCCCACTGCAAAAAACGCGTCATGTGAGGTGGGAAGCAAAGCCGGGACGCAAGCAAAAAAGAAGTAAGGATCATCTGCTTTTTGTATGTGACAAAAATCGGGAGGTGGACTGGGGGCTGTGAAAAATTGTCGAAGCCCGGCAAGGAAACTATCGTTCTGGGGCAATGGCAGCGCGGGAATCAAAAACGGGACGCAGGCAAAAAGAAGTAAGGGGGACCCGTCAACGAAGCAGAGCGAAGCTCATGCGCAGTGAATGAGGGGAGATACCTTGCTTTTTTTGCCGTCGCTGGGACCCGTCTTTGATTCCCACAATACTAAATACGCATGGTAGCTTCGCCGTTTTCTACAGGGCCGGGGGTTGCCGTGTCGGAACGGTGGTTACCAAAGTAGTCTTCATTGAATACGATGGGTGAACCGTCCGGGTTTTCGAACTTCTGTTCCGGCTCAAAGGCTTCTCCCAAAGTTTCTGTTGAAATAAGTGGCTTTCTCAGGTTCTGAACCAGCTCAAAGGCATTTGTCTTGAATTCCCAAGAGCCATCTTTTTCCGTTACGCTCCAGATTACTTTGTGTTCGCTGTCTACAATAGCATCCTTTTCTTTAGACATGGGTTGTGCGCCGTTAAAGTACACGTTGCCTGCTGCCCATACAGGAAGTTTATCGTAGTAGCGGTCGCTAGGGTCTGATCCCATACCGCAGTAACCCTCAAACTGGGCATCCCATTCTTCAAAGGTTGGATAGTTTTCAAACGGAATGGTACCTACATCCAGATTTCCGTCCTGCCAGTCGTTTCCTTTAAGGCCTTCAACCATACTTGCCAGCGGTTCACGCTTTTCCATCTGCACGAAAATATTGTTGTAGTACCGGCTGTCTCCGTGCAGGAATGTCATGAAGCCCACAATGCCGGTTCCATGAGGTACGTGATAGGGCGTATAGCGGGGGCTGTTCAGGGTTTTGGCTCCGTTGTTGGTACCAATACCAACGGCAGTAATGGAACCGCCGATAAAGTTATGGACAACGGCATGACCCTGAGACGGCAGGTGCAGTGCGTAGTCTGACAGGAAGAAGTTATGGTCAATAAGGGTTGGACCATGGCTTACTTCTACCTGCAGGTCCTGGCCGATACCCATGTAGCCGCCTTTGTCGTCGGGTTTTACATACGGAATAACGTTGTTGTAGAACAGGTTCTGGGTAACACGGGTTCCCTGAGCCTGCCAGTCAAGCCAGATACCGCGGGTACAGTCATGAATGTGGTTGCGGCGGAAGATAACGTCAATGGCAGCGTGCATCTTGATACCGCCGATTTCAGCACCGGCCAGATTCTGTTTGTTGTTGATGTGGTGGATGTGGTTGTCTTCAATAATGCTGAAAACACCGCCCAGATGGCCCACAATACCGCACTGGCCGCAGTTGTGGATGTTACAGCGGCGTACAATATGGCTGCCGATTTTTTCCTTAGTCCAGCCTTCCAGCTGTGCCTGGCATACGTTTTCACGTTCGGTCTGAGTACCGTCTTTGTATTTTCTGTGCAGCCACTTGTTGTCGTTGTACGGCTGCAGGTATTTTCCCAGTGAGATACCGCAGCATTTTGATTCGTAAATATGGCAGTCTTCGATTACCCAACCCTTTGACCAGTGGGGACCGATCATGCCTTCCTGGTATGCCGTTGGAGGAGCCCAGTTGGTAGCAGCTTTTGATACGGTAAAACCACTGAAGGTAATGTAACCGATGCCTTCTGCCTTTGGATAGAAACAGGCTGGGCGAACGGCAATTTCTACGTTCTCTTTAGTGGGATCTTTATCCTGAAAGTTGGCGTAGATGACGGTTTCATTTGTTTCGGTATCCTGTTCGGTATACCACTTATATACGCTGAATGGCTTGTCCCATGATTCTTCGTATACTTCGCCTTTCTTGCATTCTTCCAGGCTCAGAACTTCATACATGGATTTTTCGTTCAGGTACACATCACCACGGTGAGCAGTCATGACATTGGCCATGAACCAGTCACCTTCGATTTTTGCGGTATAGGGATTAAAATCGCCGAAAAGGCCGTTACCGATGCGGGTTACCCAGGTGGTTCCGTCAACTTTGGTCCAGTTGGATACGGTTTCTGCTCCGGTAATGTGGGCAGCAAGAGGTTCTATGGATTTATAGGTAATGGGAGCGTCCGGGGTTCCGGCATTAACGGGGTTTACCCATTCACGGTATACACCGGGAGCAACCAGAACGGTGTCGCCGGCCTTGGCTACTTTAGCGGCTTCAGAAATGGTGCGGAAGGGGTAATCTTTGCTGCCGGCTCCGCTCCGGGTAGCAGAAATATCTACATAATAGGTCATTCGAATCTCCTTAATTCGGTTGCGTGCACGTACACGCTGACAGACAGTATACTCCAACCGAGTGAACATTCGCCACATTTTGTATGGAAATACGAGACGTTTGCCAGTCTCTGTCTTCCTTCCCGTATTCCCATACGGACAGTAGCTGGACCAGCAGGCAAATTGCCACAGTCGGCAATTAAGGATATAGTGACAGGTATGGAACAGTATAAAAACGACTTTATTGAGTTTATGGTTGAGTGCAATGTACTCAAGTTTGGTGACTTTACCCTGAAAAGCGGCCGTAAGTCTCCCTTCTTTATGAATGCCGGTGCATACGTTACCGGCTGGCAGCTGGCAAAACTGGGCGAATACTACGCACAGGCCATTCATGACAACTACGGCGATGATTTTGACGTACTTTTCGGACCTGCCTACAAAGGTATTCCGCTGGCAACCGCCACCGTTATTGCCTACAGCAAGCTGTTCGGAAAAGAAATCCGCTACTGCTCTAACCGTAAGGAAGCCAAAGATCACGGCGAAACCGGTATCCTGCTGGGGTCCCCCATTAAAGACGGCGACCGTGTCGTAATCATTGAAGACGTTACCGCCAGCGGTAAGTCCATTGAAGAAACATTCCCTATCATCAAGGCTCAGGGAAATGTAGAAATCAAAGGGCTTATGGTATCACTGAACCGCATGGAACGCGGTAAGGGCGAAAAATGTGCGCTGGATGAAATTACCGATCTGTACGGATTCCCTGCCCGCGCCATCGTTACCATGAAAGAAGTAACCGAACGCCTGTACAACAAAGAATGTCAGGGCAAAATCCTGATTGATGACGAAATCAAAAGCCGCATCGACGCATACTACGCTGAATACGGCGCAAAATAACTGATTGGTGGGCCTGCGCGAAGGGCAGGTAACTTTATGCGCAGGCTCACTGGGCTATTTCCGCAGGCTCAGCTCACAGTAATCCTGAAAACCATTTTTCATAGTTTTGTTTTTTACGGACATCGCCTAAGGAGTTTTAATGCCGACAGAAAATCAGGAAACAAAGCACTACCGTTTTTTTCAGAACAAAGAATGCGAATACTTTCCCTGCCACGAAACTACAGACCCGGAAAATTTCAACTGCCTGTTCTGCTATTGCCCGCTGTACGTTTTGGGCACTGACTGCGGTGGTAACTGTGAAATAAAGGAAAACGGCGTTAAATCCTGCATCAACTGCCTGTTTCCCCATAAACGTGAAAACTACGACCGTATCAACGCCAGATTCAGCGATCTGTTGCAAAAGATGAACGGAGAAAAATAATTTTTCACTTTTTCACGCATATCTCATCATTTTTTTTCAAATCGACGCATACGTTACTGTAGCAGGAATTAAAACTATCTTGCTGCAGGAGTTATATGAACGAAAACAACGCGATGAACCTCAATCCCACCTGGCAGGGAAAATGGGAGGATCTGGACATTAAGAATGCCTTTATCTTTGCAAAGGTCATGCAGGACAAAGAAGCCTGCCGGAGCCTGATTGAAACACTGCTGAATGTGAAAGTAAGGCACATTGAATACCTGAACACCGAACATACTATTGACGTATATCTTGGCAACAAGGGCATCCGCCTTGATGTCTATGTTGAAGAGCAGTACCGTATGTTTGCCATAGAAATGCAGGTAGCAAATGAATACAACATCGGTCTTCGCATGCGGTATTATCAGGCCATGATGGATGCAGACAGCATTAACAAAGGTACGAAATATGACGAGCTGCCTGAAAACTATGTACTGTTCATCTGTCCGTTTAATCTGTTTCCTGACAGAAAGGAAGCCATACTGACGTTCCGGAATACCTGCCAGGAAGATACTACGCTGCACCTGAAAGATAACTGTACAAAAATCTTTTATAACGTGGTAAACTACCAGCAGGCAACTGATCAAGCCGCGCAAAACCTGTTGCGCTACATTGCCACCGGCGAAAAAACTGACCAGACGACCGAACGTCTTGACCAGTTAGTAGTTAAAACCAAGCGAAACAGCAAATGGAGGACCCAGTTTATGACCGTAGGCGACGAAATGGAAATCTTAAAACGACGATGCCTTGAATACGGCCGCGAACAGGGGCGGGCTGAAAGCGCTGAGGAAATTGCCAGGCTGAAGGCACAAATTGCAGAACTCCAGAAAACAGCTGAAACCGCGAAATGAGATGTCTTTGGAATTACATATAAACTGCCATCAAAAACTGAAAAGAAAACGGGTTTATAGGTAATTATGCGGAAATGTCAGCAATACAGCACATTACGGATTGACGCCTGCATGTGCCGTACTGCGGCCAATATTGCCTGTTACTTGGAAGGAGAACAGACAACGCGGAAGCCCAGATAGTCGTATTGACCGGAAGGAGACAATATGTTGTGACTCCTGATTTTTGCAAAAACGAGGATTTTGCTTCACAATTGGGATAGAACAAAACTCAATTAAGAAGCATTACCTAAATGCAAAAAAGGAGCACAACATGACAAGTATAATCTATGTAGGAAT
>JAZLJW010000265.1:0-11284 GCA_045597345.1 Treponemataceae bacterium | reverse complement strand
CATGAATTCGCGCCTCCAGGGGTCATGTCGCTTAGCTGTCCGTACGGCATTTTCAATGTCTGTGGTCAGGCTGCTGCAGGGATTTGCGGTCTTCACATACTGCAGAAAAGCTTTGATATCAGCATTGTCTGAACTATCCCATGCACCCGCATTATAAAATACGACGACAGACTTGTCATCATACTTGCTTTCAAACTCGTTCTCTGTTCCATGCAGTTCCTTGCAGACTCGCTTGAAAGTGTAGCAGGGTAGACTGTCAATAAACGGATCGTCAAGACAAATGAAAACCACGTAACTTTCTTTCAGACTATTATAGTCCATGGAACGCTGCAACTGATCCATGTCTATCATGGCCTGATAGTAACGGGCTCGTTTAAGCAAATTGCTTTTGTAAACTGCCTTCATTTCAAGGTCAATAATCCGGGCGCACTGATTATCCAAAATTCCTGAATATAGTGTTTAGGGGTTATGACGAAATCCTAAACACGGCTGAGTCAAGGCCTTGAGATAGCCGAAGGCCTACGTGTCGTGTCCAGACGTATTGGAGTTTTTTGTGAAATAAAAGAGTTTTGGGTCAGGAAAATGAAAATATTTTGTGCGGGCAACGGTTTTCAGATAAATATTTGAAATCTTTGGTTTTTATCTGATATAGATGGTGTTGGTTTAGTTTGCAAATCAGATAAAAATTGAAAACAAGAATATTTTATCTGACAAGAATTCCTGTGATGGCGTCGGAAAATCAGATAAATCTCTTTGATACAACGGTTTTATCTGATTTCTGGTATTATTTGTAGCTGAATGAATCAGATAAATGTAAAAGATATGACTTTTTTATATGCAATCCAAATCTATTTATAGTTTCAGGTATCAGATAAAATTGTGCGTGTGCAGGTTTTTATCTGAAAAAGTTGAAAAAACTTTGAGAAAGGGGCCTCTGTAAGCCTCTGCCATAAATTCAGTTCACTATGGCTTACGGCTCTTTCAAAATCAGCCTTTTTTACGAGCCCCGGAGCTCGTCAGATCAATAAAATACTCTTTTGAAAGTTCTGGTAATTCTTCATAGGTAATGGACTTGTATATCAGTTTCATAATGCATTCCTCCAGTAAAGCCTCCGTGGCAGCGGTCGCACAAGATGTGCGAAATCGCAGCTTGCGAAGCAAGACTTGTAAATGATATAGGGCAATTTTTTGGATTTTTTCCCGGACATAGTCTTTTTTTCTTGCAATATAGTCATATTGGGTATAATATAACTATATGACCGCTCCGTTATACGATGTTAAGGCCCGCCTCAGTGAATATGTCACCATGGCTGAAGAGGGCGAAGTGATTGTTATTACCAAGCATGGAAAAGGTTCCGTGATGCTTATCAGTGAAGAAAGCATGAAGGAATGGACTCAGAAAGCAAATTTATTCGCACAGCATTACAAGGCCTGGCGTGAGGAATGTAAAGAAGACTTGTCTGATGAATATGCTGAGTTACTGGAAGATATCAGGCATGAGCCCTGGTCATCTGCGCCTCCACCCTTTAGCGAGGAACAGTAATGAGACCGCTGTATCTTCTTGACACCTGTATCGTAAGTGAATCTTCCAAGCCTAGACCGGATCAGAATGTTATGATTCAATTGAATGCAAAATCACATCTTAGTGTAATCAGTGCGGTTACCTGGTCTGAGTTATTGTATGGATTGAATATCATGCCGGAAGGACAACGGAAACGTGATCTTGACCGTTATTTATATCATCATGTGCAGGTTCTCTATCAGCAGCTTCCCTTTGATGAGCACGCTGCCAGCGTTCTTGCAGATTTGCGCGCCCGCTGCCGCAAGTCCGGAAAGGTCGTTGAAAACGCTGACCTCATGATAGCCAGTATTGCCATAGCGAACAATGTGATTCTGGTCACCAGAAACACCAGACATTTTGAGCCGCTGCAGGAGTTCAGCCCGCTGATGCTGGATAACTGGTGGGAAGATCCGGCGGCCTGAGTACACCAAACCGAAAACTGCACACCTAACGGGTACCGGAAAACTGAAGTACACTACACCGTTGCATGAAAAAAAATCTCATTGTATTCATCAGTGTATTGTGTGTTTCTTTCCTCTTTTACGGCTTTTACGTTTCCTGGCGCACCTACCGCCAGCAGGCGCGGGTGTACTACGAATCAATTGAGTCCCTTTCTGACAGTGCCGTAGAAAACCTTACCCGCACGTTCAAGATCATGTCCGGATCTGTCATTGCCCTTTCCGGCAGCGAATCCATAAAGCAGTGGGTGCAGGATACCTCCCTGTTTCTGGACAGCAACCGGGAAGGCTCCCTGAACCGGTCCCGGCTGAATCGTGAAGCCCAGACTATCCTTTCTAATACCACCATCAACAGCTACGAGTTTTTTGACTACATAACCATTTCAGAAAACGGCACCATGCTGGCGGCCACTTACACAAAACCTGCCAGTATGAACCGCATGCAGACGGAAACCCGCCAGTGCTATGAAACAATCCGGGATAATCCCGACTACAGCCTGTTCCTGCCACCTACGAAAGGCAACGGCGGCATGTACGCCACCCTCCGCATCCAGTCTGATTTTACCACTGAAGACAGTCTGTACATCATTGCCTGCACCCGTGAAGAAGTGCTCAAATCAAGTTACCGGGATATGCCCTTTTATAATCAGGCAATGATCTGCATCATGGATAACGACGGCGTAATCTTTTCTTCCAATGACCCGGAACTGCTGGGAACCCGGCTGGCCCGTGAAGCAGTAACCGGCGGCCGCACCTCAGCTGATCCGGCTGTTCCAGCCAAAGATTCCCGCAGCACTATCCGCGTAAAACTCCGCATCAACAAGGATTTCTGGTTCCTCTACCAGCTGCCGGAGTACGTGCTGGTTGCCGGAACCCTTACGGGCATGCTGCCATTCATCATCGTAACCCTTCTGGTGCTCTGCATCATCATCGTAACCTTTATCATCGTAACCCGCGCCGCCCAGAATCTGATCCGCTCAGAATATGAATCGCGTCTTTTGTTCAAGGATGCGGAACTGCGGAACCTGCAGAAGCAGATGAACCCCCACTTTCTGTTCAACACGCTGCTGACGGTGCAGATTAAAGCTCAGATGGCCGGCGACGAGCCGGTGTATCAGATGATTTCAAAACTTTCCGCACTGCTGCGATCCGGCATTTACCGTGATGGCAGGGCTCTGGTGCCACTGTCACAGGAACTGCAGTATGTGCACTACTATCTGGAACTGCAGAAAATCCGGTTTGAAGAAAATCTGGAGTATGAGGTAACGGTGACAGATCCGGAGCTTGAAAAATGCATGGTTCCCCGGCTGATTATTGAGCCGCTGGTAGAAAACGCTGTTATTCACGGAGCAGAAGGCCGCGATGGTGTGACTCGGGTAACGGTTCTGGCAGAGCGTTATGATGGCCGGTTACGGGTTCAGGTGTCTGATAATGGGTGTGGATTTGATGTGGCATCTGTTTTGGGCGATGAAAAGAATGCGGAATCTGGCAGGGAAAAATTCGGGCTGTATACCATACGGGAACGGATGACGCTGCTGTACGGAGAGAATGGCTCTTTTACCGTAATCAGCGGGCCAGCGGGTACTGAGTGTACCATTGAAATTCCCGTAAGCGAGGCTGACTATGTATAAAGTTATTGTTGTTGATGATGAACGGACAATTCGCGATGGCATTGTGCATCTGACAGACTGGCAGCATCACGATTGTATGGTAACCGGTAGTTTTGGCAGTGCCCGGGATGCGCTGGCGTTTCTGGAATTGAATCAGGTAGATATTGTCATTACTGATATCAGGATGTCCGGTATGGATGGCCTTGAACTAAGCCGTCGTATCAACGAAACCTATCCTGCCATCCGCATTATCGTTCTGACTGCCTTTTCAGATTTTTCTTATGCCCGTCAAGCTTTACGGAATGGCGTATCCGATTACATCGTAAAAAACGAATTTCTGGAAGAACTGCCGAAAGCTCTGGAACGCTGCAAAGGCTCTCTGACTGCCGGAGAAAAGAAATATTGTGTAGTCAGTGGCATATTTGAATCTGATGGATCAGAAAAAACGGATATGGAGCGGACTTTAGACCATATTCTTACATTATGTCTGGTAAATGCAGAGTTCCGGCTTACCGTAGATGGATCTGACTGTTCCATATTCATTACCTGTGATGAATCTTCCCCGGTTGATGGCGAATCCTTAAAAGAAAACTTTGCTGCCGTAACCCTTATGGTACAGGAATTTCTGGGGCATACCATGCGGTTCGGTATC
The DNA here is from genome assembly GCA_045597345.1 of Treponemataceae bacterium. Classification (GTDB taxonomy): domain Bacteria; phylum Spirochaetota; class Spirochaetia; order Treponematales; family Treponemataceae; genus Treponema_I. The sequence continues at coordinate 7,003 of JAZLJW010000265.1, read as the reverse complement.
GGATCTTTTGTTCCGCAACTGACCGATATTCCGGTTTCCCTGCAGCAGTCTCGTGCAGCGTTGGAAGAGTGTTCTGCCGGCCCCGGTACAGTTCTGCTGTATGAGAAGAAAGACCAGCTGGTGCAACGGATTGAACGGTATCTGACTACCCACTATACCGAGGACATAGGGCTTTCGGACATGAGTGCGGAACTGAACTACAGCGCCAGCTATCTTTCACGCAAGTACAAAGAGTTAAGCGGTACCACCATTACGGAAAAACTGACGGAAATCCGCATGGAACAGGCTTGCCGGCTTCTGGCACAGGACGATGCAATGAAAATCTATGAAATTGCAGAACGGGTAGGAATCAGTGATCCGGCGTATTTTACCAATACATTCATGAAATATAAGGGCATAAGTCCTTCTGAGTACAAAAAATCACAAGAAAGGTAATGAAAACGCAAGAAATTATTCGTTTTTTGCGTAATTCCGGTGGAAACGGGGTAAAAGTGGACAAGATTCAACAAGTTCTGGGAAAATGGCTCTATTCATTTCCATCAGTAGTGGCCCTAGAGTTAAATCACTGAGTTTCAAAAGTTTCAATTCAAGGAGGTGTAAGAAAAATACATCCGTGTATTTTTCTTACCTGCAGTTGCTCAAGCGTTGCTTTCACAACTGCTGATACAGCGCATCCCTGCGCTGCTGCTTCCGCAGTGAAATAATAGGAGGAAATACATGAAAGCTACAGTGAAAAAAGTACTCACCATCGGTGCTGCTCTGCTGATGTGTGCTGCTGCTGCCGTTGCAGGCGGAAAAAAAGATGCCAAAGCTAATGATGGCGTTGTTGAAGTTTCTTACGCTACCTTCATGGTAGGAACCCATGCTTCTGCAGAGGCAGAAAAAATCGTTATTGATGAATTCAATAAACAGTATGCCGGAAAAATCCGTGTTGTTGTTGAAGAGCTGCCTTCTGACGATGCCTTTGTAGACAAGATGAAGATTCTTGCTACCTCAAAATCACTGCCTGATGTAATCATCGGCAAAAACGGTATCCGCGAACTGGCCATTAAAAACGGCCAGGCTGTTGACCTGATTTCTGCTCTTAAAGCAGATGCTGAATGGGCAAAATATGTTGGACAGGATGCAATGGAATACAACATGACTGATGATGGAAAACTGTATTCAATTGCCAACCAGCGCCAGGTTGTAGGATATTTCTACAACAAGGACATGTTCAAGAAAGCCGGAATCACTCCTGCCAAGACCTGGAAAGAATTCATGTCTAACAACGAAAAACTGAAGGCTGCAGGTTTTGCTCCTCTTTCTCTGATGACTGGCGAAAATGCATGGACTACCAACCTTCTTCTGGCTGCATATATCGGTTCACAGGGTAAAGAAGGTAACGACTTCATGAACACTACCTATCCTGAAACCTACTCGACCACCGCAATGGTAGAAGGTCTCACCATGCTGCAGGAATGTCTGCAGAAATACACCACCAGTGACGCTGTTGGTGCCATCTATGCCAACGCTGCCAACAACTTCCTGCAGGAAAACACTGCAATTATTGCCAACGGTCCTTGGATGTGTCCTGACTTCTCTGATGATTCAAAAGCTGCTGCCGGTCTTGCTGACCGCATTGGTGTAGCGCTGTATCCTGAAGATGGTCTTATCAGCCAGTTTGAAGTTGGTTACATTCTGAACACCAACGGAAAATCTGAAGCTGAACAGGCTGCAGCTCTTGAATTCCTGAAATTCAAGACCGGTGCATGGGCACAGGCTGTATTCCTGGATAAAGCTGGTGTTCTGCCACTGACAGAACATGTAGAAATTTCAGAGGCATACAAAGCTGAAAACCCACTGATGGCAGATCTGCTGGAACTGGCCGGTGGTGCCAAGTACCGCTTTGAAAACATCGATAACACTGCCTATGCCAGCGTAGTAGATGAATTTGCCGTACGCTATCCTGAACTGGTTTACGGACAGATTACTCCGAAACAGATGGCAGAAGCTCTGACAAAAGCAATCGCTAACCACAAATAATGCGTATTACAGAGAGGATCCTTCGACAATTCCAGGGTTCCTCTCTGGCTCTCTCCTTTTCTTACTCCTCAAAATCGGATTATAACTATGACAAAAAACAGAAAATGGATCGCTCTGTTTCTGGCACCAGGGCTGATTCTCTTTGCCTTTGTATTTTTAAGTGCCATAGTGGTGCTTTTCAGCACTTCTTTTACTGACTGGTCCATTGGCCGTGACATGCATTTCATCGGTCTGAAAAACTATATCCAGCTGATTACTGCCGACAAAGGATTCCTGACTGCCGTAAAGAATACGGTTATCTGGATTTTCCTGCAGTCGACGCTTCATGTTGCCATCGGTGTACTGGCAGCTCTTCCACTTGCAAAAAAACACTGGTATTCAAATCCAGTGCGTACCATATTTTTCATTCCCAATGTCATTTCATCGGCAGCTTTGGGTATGCTGTTTCTGTGCATGATGAACCCGCAGTTTGGTCTTGTAAACAACCTGCTGGGTAAACTTACGGGCAGTAAAGTTACCCAGAACTGGTTCATGGATCCAAAAACGGCTTTCGGTACCATCACCATGACCTGGCTGCCCTATGCCGGACTGGTAACCATCCTGGTTATTGCAGAAATGACTTCCATCTCTCAGGAAATCTATGAAGCTGCCACCATTGATGGCGCAACGCCTTTACAGACCGATTTCTACATCGTTCTGCCCCTGATGAAAAACATCATCGGTACCTCTACGGTTCTGGCTGCCACTTCCATGCTGCAGAAACTGGACATCATCATGATGACTACCAACGGCGGCCCTGGTTTTACTACCATGAATATGCCTATGTACCTGTACCGTACTGTATTTTCAAACAACAACTACGGTCTAGCCAATGCTCAGGGCGTACTGCTGATTCTGCTTGGCATTGTGGCCCTGGTTACGGTGCGCAAAATCTACGCCATGGATAAGGAGGACTGATATGGCAAATTCAATGACAATGAAACGTTCCAATCAGAATCCGGTAACCGAAGTTCTAACCTGGATTTTCCTTACCGTGTTGGTTTTGATTTCCATCGTTCCGTTTATCTGGGTATTCTTTGCCTCGTTCAAAACCAATAAAGAAATCATGAGCGCTGCCTTTGGTCTGCCGGAGCACTTCAGCCTGCATAACTATGAGACTGCCTTTAAACTTGCTCCTCTTACCACGTTTTACAAGAACAGCATTGTTATTGCAGTTGTTTCTACTCTGGTAAATCTGTTTGTGTGTTCCATGGCAGCCTATGTGGTTGTCCGCAATCAGTTTAAAGGAAAAATGCTGGTAACCCTGATGTTCAGTTTTGGTCTTCTGGTTCCGGGTGCTGCCCTGTTGCAGCCGCTCTATACCACCATGCAGGCAACGGGGCTCTATAACACACTTCGCGGACTGATTATTGTCTATGCCGCCCTTGGTATGCCGACCACCTTCTATATTATGGTCAGTTACATCAAGACCATCCCCGTAACACTGGAAGAAGCAGCCTATATTGATGGCAGCGGTTTTGCCCGCACCTTCTTTACTATTGTACTTCCCATGACACGGCCTGCTTTTTCTACTGCCGGCGTTATGCAGTTTCTGCTGGCCTGGAACGAATTCCAGCTGGCACTGACCTTAACCGGTGACACCAGAAAACGCACCCTGCCCATTGCGCTGTACTACTTTAAGAGCGCGTTTGCCAGCGATTACGGCGCCATGTTTGCGGCAACCATCGTGGTAATTGTGCCAAGCATCATTATCTTTATTCTGCTGCAGAAGCAGATTATCAACGGACTGGCAGCCGGAAGCGTTAAAGGGTGAGTCATACCTCTACCGGACAGGAAAATGCTTCCAGTCAGTCAGAGGTTGTCAAAACCGCTCGCTGGCGTCGCTACAGGTGCAGGCCGGCAAGGAAACTATCGTTCCGGCCTGCAACAGTTTTTGCCAGCCTCTGGCTTCCTTCCCGCATTTTCCTGTCCAGCAAAGGATCTTTATAAGCGAAATATTGAGCGGTTTTGACAGAATCTGGCTGACTGGTAGTTTTCTATACCTATACCTACAAACAGATCATCTAAAGGATTACAAAATATGAACACGAATAGAATTACGGAAGATGCTTTCCACTTGGACCTGGTGAAATATTACGAAGGCCTTATGTGCCAGGGAAACGGCTACATGCATGTGCGGGGCAGCCACGAAGACAACTTTGCTGCCGTTCATCAGGACGAAGAATACGAACGCAAACCCGCCAACGTTACCATTGAAAAACACCGGGTGCAGCTGAGCAAGTGGGGCACCTTTATCCCGGGCATTGCCGGCCGCCACCCCTGGCTGAACAATGAAATCATCAACTGTCCCTTCTTTTTTGAGACGCAGTTTTACGTAGACGGAACTGCCGTTGACCTGAGCCGGGCAGAAATACAGAACTACCAGCGGTATCTTGATCTCCCCACTGCCGAACTGGTACGCACGGTAACAGCCACCGTCGCCGGAACAACAGTGCAGATTACTCACCGCCGCTTTCTTTCTTTTGCCAACCGGCATGAAGCTGCAGAAAAAACAGAAGTGCAGATTCTTTCCGGCAGCGGCACCGTCACCTTTGAAACCCTGATTGATGCAGGTGTCCGTACCAACGGATTCAACCACTTTACAGAAGTCTCATCCCTGGTAAGCGGCGGAAAAGAATCTGGCCAGCAGGCCCGGTTGTTCGTTACAACCAACGGTGGTGATACCATATCCTACGGTATGTGTCTGAGAAACTGCCGGGGCATACAGTCAGAGGCATTTACCGATGATACCCGCTGCGGTTTCCGTGGAACCATAACTGCTGCGGCTGACAGTGGTACAATTGCCGTATTTGAAAAACGCATTCTGGTGGCTACCAGCCGTGACCTGCCTAATAGCGAAGGCCTTTGTGAATCTGGTTCCTGCATAAACTGTCCCTGGTCCTATGAAGCCGCCTTTGCCGCTCACTGTGCAGTTTACGGCCCCATGTGGGCCAATGCGGACATCATCATCGAAGGTGATGACAAATCCCAACTGGCCGCCAGAACAGCCGTGTATCACTTGGTTAGAAACAGCACGGAAGATGACCGTTTTGCCATCTGTGCAAAAGGCCATGCAGGAGAAGCCTATTTTGGCCATTACTTCTGGGATACGGAAATCAACCTGCTGCCGTTCTATCTGCATACCGATCCTTCTGTCGCCCGGAACCTGCTTTTGTACCGTTACCGCACTTTAGATGGTGCCCGAAATAACGCAGCCGCATACGGCTATCGCGGCGCCCGGTATGCCTGGGAATCTGCCACCACTGGCGAAGAAGAATGCCCCAACTGGCAGTACTGTGACCATGAAGTACACGTTACAGCCGATATTATCTACGCCATGGAAAACTATTACCGCGCTACCGGCGACCGTGAGTTTATTGCCGGTTATGCTCTTCCGGTTATGATAGAAACAGCCCGGTACTGGTGTGACCGTGTAGACTGGAATCATGACGGAACATGCAGCTTGCTGGGAGTAATGGGCCCTGATGAATACCTTCCTACGACTCAGAATAACGCTTATACCAACAATATGGTGCGATTTGCACTGGAACGGACGCTGCAATGGGTAGCCGAGTGCGGGGATTGTTCTGAGAGCGGCGCGTCGGCCGAGGCTGGATGCCTTATGGACGATGACCTGAAGTCATCTGTTGAGCGTACCCTGAAAGGGCTGAAAAGTCCCGTAGTAAAAGATGATGGCGTTATCCTGCAATGCGACGAATTCGAATCCTACGCAGACCTTGATTTTGCTGCCTTGTGGCCGGACCGTTCCAAATGCTTCGGTACTTTTATTTCGCAAGAGAAGAACTACCGTTCAAAGGCACTGAAGCAGGCCGATGTTCTTGAAATGCTCTATCTGTTCCCGGATATGGCTTCAAAAGAGCAGCTGGCGGTTAACTACGACTACTACGAACCCATAACCACCCACGACTCATCTTTGTCTGCTGCCATTCACGGTATTCTTGCTTCCCGCCTGAAACGCCGTGATGCAGCCTGGAATTTCTTTGAAAAGGTCATGTCCATTGATATGAATACCCAAAAACGGGGAGCCGAAGAAGGGGTGCATATTGCCAATTTCGGTGGTCTGTGGCAGCAGATTGTGTTCGGCTTTGCCGGCGTTGTTCCCAGCATGTGGAATGAGGACCTTATCCTGGACCCACAGCTGCCTCCTCACTGGACCCGCCTGCAGTTCAAACTGTCATTCCACGGAATACGGTACCAGATTGTAGTTACAGAAGGCGGCGCCTGCGTTATTCCTTGCTGATTCCCGCAGTTCTGCAGAAGGGGCGGAGCACCGCCCCTGGTCGCAGCCTCCTCGCATCGGCGCTGCACACGCCTCGCTGCGGTGTCTGCTCCACACCCCACCCAGCGGGCCTCAATCGCCGGCCCGCCACGCCCGCTTTGGTGTAATCACATAGTTATGAGCAATTTTCCTGTCTGCAGGCTATATTGCGCTGCAGACAGGATTTTTTTCGATATATTTTCCTGTCTGACGCCAATATTTTCTACAGACAGAAAAAATGAAATCTACTGCATAGTAATCTTCAAGACTTTTCAGGTTGCTTAATGCAAAGTTTTTTAGTTGCAGGTTAAAAACTTTCTAAAATCAGACAGTTTTTTAATTACGCTCTGTCCGTAAAAAAGTGATGCTGAATGCTACACAGCAACGAAAATTGAACAGAAATACCACAAATCGAGAGGAGGGACAGTACAGGCAAAAATTGTTGAAGCCCGGCGTTTATGCGGCAGCATGAACTATATATAGTTTCTACGCCGGGATTCACCAATAGCGACGGTCGGTTGTGTTGCATTGCAACACAACCTTACTGAGTTTTGCTAACGCAAAACTCAACAGTTGTAACGTCATTCACAGCGGTTTTGCATGTACTGGCAATCCGGTAGATTTGTGGAGTTATGATGAGACCCTGAAACTAGTTCAGGG
>JAZLJW010000264.1:0-3414 GCA_045597345.1 Treponemataceae bacterium | reverse complement strand
GGGAAGATTTCTTTACCCTTACTTTTTTTGATCAGGAATATCATAAGGATCTTTCATATTTAGGCTGCCACAGCGGCCGCGATGAGAACAAAGTTGCAAAGACAAAGCTGACTCCGGAATTCATTGACGGGCAGCCATCATTCAAAGAAGCCCGTCTTACCCTGATCTGCCGGAAAATCTACCGGAGCGAACTGAAAGAAGAAAACTTTCTTGATAAAGCCGTTATGGATAAAGCCTATCCTAAACGGGATTTCCATACGGTATACGTGGGAGAAATCGTTAAGGCGTACGTCCGCTCATAGCGTACAAGAGATAAAGCGGGGACCACTGCCTGCTGGCGGAAAGGCAAAGTCGGCCCAGGTGCCGGAAGGATTTTCCAGAAGTGATCCGGCTCCTACCGTTCGGGAAGGGATGCCGAAACTTTCTGCAATGAGCACCAGCTGCGACGGAGATTCATAAGCCACGGAAAAATGCTTTTTGCAGCACTGTTTGTCCTGCAGCTGCTGAACCATGGCAAGACCACCATTATCAAAGACAAATACCGTTACATCCAGCTGCAGTTCTGCAAGGGTTGCCAGTTCCTGAATGTTCATCATGATGGAACCGTCGCCGGAAAGGCAGAGGACGCGGCTGAAACCGCCGTTATGGTGGCGTAGCTGCCAGGCAGCTCCCAAGGCTGCAGGAAGACTGAATCCCATGGTGCCAAGAGCACCGCTGGTAAGGAACTGGCGTGACTGGCAAAAGGGATACGCACGGGCAGTCCACATCTGGTGCTGTCCTACATCGGATGTTACCAGAACCGGACCGCATAATCTGCGCTCTGCAGCATCGTGCAGAACCTGCATCAGCTGCTGCCCCAAAAGGCACTTGCCGGCTGTAGTAACACTGAAAACCGTCTGGGTATTATCTTTCACCGGCAGCTGTTCTGCCGTTGCCCAATCAGGGGAACTGATACGCGACGCAGTCTTCTGCGCCTGGCTGATACATTCCGTAAGTACCGGAATGGCTGATTCTACATCACTGGTCACCGACCGGTAGCTTTCCATGATTTTGTTGATTTCTGCGGCATCTATATCGATGTGCAGAATGCGTGCGTCCGGCGCAAAAAACGGAGGATTCCCGATGGAGCGTTCATCAAAGCGCACGCCGGCTGCAACAATAACGTCTGCAGAAGAAAGAGCTGCATTTGCCTGTGCGGTGCCATAAACGCCGGTCATGCCGCAGAAAAAGGGGCTTGCAGAAGGTACTACGCCAAGCCCCATAAGGCTGCTTGCCACCGGCATGGGGAATACCTGCAGAAACTGTTGAACCAAAGCTGCTGCTTCAGGGCTGTTGCACCCGCCACCAACAAAGAGCAGTGGCCGCTGTGCACCAAGCAGCACCCGGGCAAATTCAGCGCACTGCAGGACAAGTTCTGCGCCCTGGGTTCTGAACCGTTCGCTCCGCCGGATTTTCTCACCGGCTTGGGGTAATGCGGTTACGGGGATTTTCTGCCGCTGTACGTCTACGGGGATATCAATAAGTACCGGCCCCGGCCGCCCTGATGACGCAATAGAAAACGCCTGTGGTATAACAGTCAGCAGATCTGCGGCATTTTTTACCAGAAGATTGTGTTTTGTTATGGCCAGCGCCAGACCAAAGGTATCTGCTTCCTGGAATGCGTCAGTACCGATAAAGCTGGTTGAAACCTGGCCAGTGATGACTACTAACGGTACTGAATCTGCCTTTGCGTCTGCAACGGCGGTGAGCAGATTCATAACGCCGGGGCCACTGGTAGCAATACATACGGCAGGTTTTCCGGTTGTTCGGGCAATTCCCTGTGCAAAAAAACCGGCGGCCTGTTCGTGGCGCACCAGCACATGAGTAATGCTGCTTTTACGAAGTGTATCATACAGCGGGATTACCGCCCCGCCGGGAATACCAGCTACCACTTCGATTCCCTGCTGTTCAAGAAGTTGTACGATTATCTGGGCACCGGTTACGTAATTCATACCGGTATTGTACTACATTTGATCTTTTTTTTGAGGAGCGCAGTCTGCAAAAATGCAAGCTTTGGCGGCGCGCGTACTCCGGCGTTTTACAACCTATTTGGCTTTTACAGCGCTAATAAGTTGTAATTGCTTTTGTAGCGGGGCGCAAACCGCTACTCATGGTGACAGCGCAAGTGGGCTTTTACATCTTTTTTTGCTAATTTGCAGCAGAAATGTTGTAATTTGCGCGATCTTCTCTACTTGGGCTGCCCGCTTACCAAGGCACTTTACAACTTATTTGGCTTTCAGAGCGCTAATAAGTTGTAATTTCCTTTGTAGCAGGGCGCAAACCGCTACCCATGGTGACAGCGCAAGTGGGCTTTTACACCTTTTTTTCATGGCGCGCGGCGATTAAGTTGTAATTTGCGCCGACTTCTTCACTTTGGCGGAGCACGTACTCCGGCGTTTTACAACTTATTTGGCTTTCAGAGCGCTAATAGGTTGTAATTGCCCTTTTACCAGAGCAACCACCACTACCCATGCTTTTGATACAGCCCCTGTTTCTTTGCATACCTTTACGAAAACCTGCAAAAAACACCAAAAAACTGCAAAATCGTGCGTAAGTTCCCAAATCTATCCGTAGGCTTACTCAAGACATTTTTCTAAATCTTATCCATGATAAAACAGTAATATTTTCTGTTGCAGCCCCAGATGTGCGACCGCTGCTACAGAAGTTCATATGGAGGAACAATATGAAAAATTTCCGTAATGCAGCCGTTGTACTGATGGCTTTGGTTGTTCTGGTAACCTTTACCAGTTGTGGCACCATGTTTGGCGATGAAAACAAGTGGACCAAAGTTGAAGATCCAGGAAATGAACTGGTTGGTAAATGGGTAGCAGAACTTGTTTCTGTTGAAACATCGATTACAGCCCCAGCTGCTGGCAAAGTGAAAGAGTCTGAAGTTATCACTCTTGATTACTCCAAGAAAGGTAAATTGGCTACAGTAGAATTTGCAGACATTGAAGCATACACTTTTGATCAACCATTATCTGACAGCCAGATTGCTAGTGCTAAAGCAATGGAAGGCTCAGTAACTGCCAATGGTGTAACAGTATCTACTACTGGTGATGTTTCAAATGATAATAAAAGTGTAACAGTTACATATTCTGAATCTCAAGAAATGGCTGTAGAAAAGTTTGTTAGAGAAATGAAGGAAAACACTGGCGCTACCGTAGAAATCAACGGTAAGAAAAACGCATTCCGCTTTATCGTAGGTGATGATGAAGCTAACGCTATTGTTTTCAAAAAATCAAAGTAATCAGTTTTCAGATTTTCTGAAAACGCTATAATGAAAAAGGGGTGCCTGAACAAATCAGGTGCCCCTTTTTTTGTCTGTAGGAGGTGTGGCTTCGACAGGCTCAGCACGTGAGATGCTGAAACAAG
>JAZLJW010000263.1:0-7868 GCA_045597345.1 Treponemataceae bacterium | reverse complement strand
TTTATCTGAGGGTTTTGAGGGATGACATGATCTGGCATACTAATGAATATCGTTATGGCGATGGATTTATATGATGAAATAATTGATGACATATTATGCTCTTCAGATAAATGCATAAGTTTACCTGGATTTATCTGTATGCCATTACATGTCACCTTAGTAAATCATCAGATAAATCCGATTAGTTATCAATAATTATCTGATATTGCCAACACAATCTGAAAAATCCATCATATAAATTTCCCTCCACAGAATTATTTATTTGATAGCAGCCTGGGATTGCCTGGATTTTCCTTGTGATTTCGCGCATACGGCTTCAATATACATTCCAGATACTCTACATCCAGCGGCGCATTCTTCGTCTCTGCAGAAATCAGCAGTGTGATACCCTGCTTATACCCCGCTTTTACATACCTGGCAATTTTACGGAGGTTTTTGGAAGCGTAGCTCTCGTCGTCCATGAGCCCCAGATGCTCAAGAATCACTTCCCGCCGGCTGGCCACATCGTATAAGGTAAAATCCGGATACAGTGCGACGCCGTCAATAAGCACCTCATTTTCGTAGCGGTAGGGAATGTCGTATTCTTCAAGTAAATCTGCGATGATCTTCTCCGATTTTGAACGCACCAACTCTCCGTTTCGTGTCCGGTAGATTTTCTCTTCAGGGCGATAATCGCACTGAGTCCACGGTTGGTGTTTCCAGTTTTCCACTGCCTCTTCATCAGTGGGAATTCGTGGGGTAATCAAAGCTCTCCGGGTAGGGGAGCGGGTTCCGACATCACAAAGGTCGCATTCCGGCAGCAGCGTAAGGCATCCGGCAAGTGCTTTCTGCCATTTTCGCGCTGACTGCAACAGTTTCTGATCATATTCTGCCTGGAGCAGTTGTACTGCCAGCGGGTACTCCGTTTTTTTCAGATACCGGCCGTTGGTATCGCCCTTCTTTGTTATCAGAAAAAACTGCAGTCCTGCAGGCCCTTTTACAATCCGAAGGTGCCCCTTTGGAGATGGCTCCTGTCTGCGTTCTTCAAGCTCGGCAATCAAGTCATCAAGCGAATGCAATTCTTTCTCAATCAGCTGAATCAATTCATTTTTCTTCATACTATAGTTATTGCACTCTAATGAAAGAAAAAATGCAGCTTTTCGGAAAAGTACTGATGAAAATTTACCATCCCCGTACCCAGAAGGCCTGGTATTCGTGGTCAAAATGATAGCCGAACAGTTCTGCCAGATGTACTGATGTCAGGTTAGCCGCGTCCCAGCTGGGGTAGAGTCCCTTTTTCAGGCAGGATAGTACCATTTGGGCTCCAATTACCTTAGCAAGCCCCCGACCACGCCAGGCTTCTTCGGTGTCGATTTCAATTTCCACCCCGCCACCATGACTTTGGAAATAGCTGTAACTTGATGCTCCGGAAACGATAGCTCCCGTCTCATCATGTTTGATGACGAATCCGATTCCGTGCTTCCGGTAGTCTTCCCAGGTTGCAAACTGACTGCACCAGTCCCGCTGCCATTCCGTACTTTTTGCCGTGCAGAAAATGGATTCATCAATGGGATGGATGGAAAAGCCTGCGGGAAGCTGGGCGATGAGGGATTGCAGGTGGGCTTTGTCAAAGATGTCCGGTTCTTTTTTGATGGCATAGCGCGTCACTGGTTCCGGGGCTACGGCATCTGTGTTGGCATTGTGACGGCTTGCGATACGGGAGTTCCAGGCGGCGTTCTGGCCAACCATGATGACAAAAGACTGTTGCAGCCCGGCTGGCTTATAGGCCACCAGCTGTTCTGCGCCATCAGAATCGGCGTCTCCTGCAAAAAAGCAGAAGTCTCCCAGTAATGCCATGCTGCAGGTGGGCTTTGTGAGGGAATCGGTGTACAGGTGCCCCATGGAACCGTCAAGACAGCTCCAGATTAAGGTTTCATCCCAGCCTTCCCAGAGAAAAGCCAGGAAATCGCGTTCTTTCTGTGTTCTGCATTCTACAATCATAGGTACTCCAGTCTCAGTCAATGCGCCGAACCATACTCAGTGTATACCTCCGGAAATATTTTTCCCAGAACTGGGCGGCTGTTGGATTCATGGTTTCATAGTCGACGCCCAGCAGGTTCAGTGCCTGTTCAATATGAGATTCATTAAAATCAGTTATGCTGAATCTACAGTTTTCATCCATCAGCAGTCTTTTTTCTTCAATATCCAGATCAGGTCACGGCCTGCTTTTGGATCGCTCCGGTCCGTGGCCCGGTAGTAGCCGTAATACCGGTTTACTACCTCAAATCCGCACAGTTCAGCCAGATACCGCATTTCCTGTTCATAGGTCTGGCGCATGGCCAGTGGTCTGATTCGCTCTGCAATCACGTTGCCCTCATCATCCAGGGTCTCAAATTTCCAGTTGCCGCTCATGACCTGCGTATCCATGTTGTAGGTAATGGCGTTGTAAATCTTTTCCCGGTTGCCGTCAGCATTCACATATTCCAGCCGGTATTCCCAGTCTTTTTCAGGATCACACTGCATCTGCTCTGCCTGTGCTACCGGCCAGGGCTGGAACGTATTCAGCGTCAGAATACCGCCGCTTACCAGGTTTTCCCTGATGTTGCACAATGCTGCCCGCTGCAGTTCCGGCGTTGTCAGATGCATGAAACCGCTTCTAGCAATCAGCGCCAGAGAATATTTCTTTTCTGCCTTGAATTCCGTCATGTTTGCCGGAAAGATATGCAGGTTGAAACCTGATTTCTCAGCCTTTTCGCGGCACACAGTACACATGGCTTCTGAAAGATCCGTTCCCTCAGCCATAATGCCGTGTTCAGCCAGATACAGCAGAACTGCTCCCGTTCCGCAGGCAATATCGATGACGCCTTCGCCGCCATATTCCTGAGCCAGTTCCAGATAGAACTCACGGAATCCCTGGTGGTTATCAACATCTTTATACATAACATCTAAGTAGCGGTCGTAGTTAACCGCAACGTCGTCAAAATCGTGTAAATCCATTATGTCTCCTTGTTCGTGCGACAGCGGGGCGTATGCGGCGTTGCTTCTGACAGTCTGTGTAGTTTTGCAGAGCAAAACTACATAAGGTCAGGCTCAGCCTGACCGGCGTGCTCAACGGGCAACAGCCCGCCAGCGCTCCTCGCCCCTGTGCGCCTTGTCTCCACTCCCGCATTCACCCTCACTAATTATGTGAGGTGAGTTTTTGAAATGGCTATGTCCGTAAAAAGTGTTGCTTATAGTCACCCTGAACTAGTTTCAGGGTCTCATTAAAACTCCACAAATCTACCGGATTGCCAGTACATGCAAACCCGCTAGCTAGCGCCGCTATTGGTGAATCCCGGCGTAGAAACTATGTATAGTTCATGCTGCCGCATGAACGCCGGGCTTCAACAATTTTTGCCTGTACTGTCCCTCCTCCCGATTTGTGGTATTTCTGTCCAATTCTCGTAGCTGTGTAGCATTCCGCAACACTTTTTACGGACATAGCGTTTGAAATAATACCGATATCAGCGTATCACAAAACGGAGCGATGTTTCATTAAAGGGGCTCTTTACTTAACGGGTCATTTCTGAGAAAATATACTTTAAGAATACTAAAGGACTTTACAAATACTAAAGTTTGTGATTATATAGTGGTATCTTCCTTACAGAGTAAAAAAGTGCAAATAACCGCCACTGGCGGAACAGGAGAATATATATGGCAAAAAAAGACATCGACTGGGGCAACTTAAGCTTTGGCTACATGCCAACTGAGTATCGCTTTGTTGCTAATTACAAAGACGGAAAATGGGACGACGGTGAACTGACTACTGATTCAACTGTACACATCAACGAATGTGCCGGCGTACTGCAGTATGCTCAGACATGTTTTGAAGGCCTTAAAGCCTATACCACCGAAGACGGAAAAATCGTATGTTTCCGCCCGGACCTGAATGCAGAACGCATGGAACAGTCATGCAAACGCCTTCAGATGCCTGTATATCCTAAAGACAAATTCATTGAAGCAGTATGCAAAGTTGTAGAAGCCAACAAAGACTGGGTTCCACCATTCGGTTCCGGCGCAACTCTGTACATCCGCCCATACATGTTCGGTTCCAACGCCGTTATCGGTGTAAAACCACTGACCATCCGTATTTCTGACCGCGATCGCGCCGCTCCACACGGAACCGGTGACATCAAGGCAGGTCTGAACTACGCCATGTCGCTGTACAACATCGTAGACGCCCACAATGCAGGCTTTGACGAAAACCTGTATCTGGATCCAGGTACCCGTACCAAAATCGAAGAAACCGGTGGTGCAAACATTCTGTTCGTAACCAAAGAAGGTAACGTATGTACTCCTAAATCAGGAAGTATTCTGCCTTCAATCACCCGCCGCAGCCTGATGCAGGTTGCCCGCGACTATCTGCACATTGAAGCCGAAGAACGCGAAATCCTTTTGAGTGAAGTTGAAAACTTTGCAGAAGCCGGCCTTTGTGGTACCGCAGCAGTAATTTCTCCAGTTGGAAAAATCAACGATCACGGAAAAGAAATCTGCTTCCCAGCCGGTATGGAATCAATGGGGCCGGTAACTCAGAAACTGTACGATACTCTGACCGGTATTCAGATGGGAAAACTGCCGGCGCCAGAAGGCTGGATTAAGGTAATCTGCGAATAAGTACCTTGTTTTTCCGCGCTGGTATCTCAGACCGACCGTGAGACATCAGTGCTGTAGAATACAAAAAAGGCTGATTAATACGTATTGTCGTCAATGTCATTCCGAACTTGATTCGGAATCCATAAACTGGATACAGATGCTGAATCAAGTTCAGCATGACGATACTTAGGGGGCAGCCCTTTTCCGCGCTGGCTGCGTTGCCAGCGTGGGCCCCTCTGTCAGAATTCGTAGTCCAGGCAGGCGCGGCTTTCGCGTACGGATTTTATGAAGTTGCCGAACTCAATGTGGTTGGGGTGCACCTTGTATTCGTCCAGAGCTTCGATGCTGTCGTAGTCAAAAATCAGGGACAATTCGTAGTTGGCATCCGGCGCTTTGTCCGAATTCACTACAACCTGATATCCTTTTACCTGTGGAATCGGCTTTAAAAGCTGGTCAGCCAGTTCCAGCGCCTTTGCAATATTGGCGGCTTTGTTTTCTTCTTTCAGTTTGAACATGCAGATGTGACGTATCATTTCCTCAGTATACCGGATTATTTTATCCTTTGGATATCTGGTTTCTGGTATTTGTGTACAATCGGCTTGTATGTGACTATACTTTTTTGTATGTCAGGAAAATGTGTTTATTGCGGAAGATATTATCAAGACGGCTGGTTATCACATGGACTTCACTTTTGTTCAGAAGCCTGTATAAACCAGTGGGAAGCTGAAGAGCGCCGGAAGGAACGGGCTATCCGTGCTCAGGAAGATTTGATTGATGCGCAGAATCAGGCTGCATATGAGGCACGAATTCAGCACGAAGAGCAGATGAAGCTCGGAGAACGCGAACTTGAGATTAAAGAACAGGAATCCAGAGATCGTGCCATACAAGCTGCAAGGGAAGAAGAAAACCGCCATGCAGAAGCTTTGGAGCAGAACGAAATTCTTAGAGCTCAGGCTCAGTCAGAAGAATATGACCGTCGAGCTGCAAAAGATATGGCCGAATTCCGTACCTATTATCAGTCATCAGTAGTCCCATCTTCAGACAGCAGAATTATACAGAATTTTCATGCAAATTGGTCTTCTAACCGGCAGATGAATCTGCTCTCTGATGAGACATATCAGATTTTCAATAAAAAAAGCCGCAGGGTTTTGGAAATCGGCAACTATGAAGGATATAAACCTGGGGAGTTATCACCCCATGACGTTACATTTGTAAAACTGTTCTTTACCAATGATGCTGATGACATCGAAAAAGTGCCCGAATCCGATATTACCGAAGAAACGGGGACTTCCAGCAATTGGACCCTTACGAGGGATACGGATACGTACCATCGGATTCCTTCTTCAGATGAAATAGCTGAAAATCTGTGGCAAGCAGCACCCCATGCTGATTCATGGGATACCATTTTCAGGGCCTATGGAAATTCTTCAGAAAAGATTATCTTTTTCAAAGATAAAACCTTTCAGCATCTGATTGGTGCCGATGGAAAAGAATACGTTGATCAGTGTGGTGGGTGGCAGGGCGATTTCGTGACACAAAAAGCTCTCTGTTATCGAGCTCATTACGCACGATCTTCAGAATCAGCACCATGGTTGCTTCTGGAAGACAACCAGCCGTTTCTCTTTTGGATTTCAAATGATGCCTGTTCATCTTCTCAGTTCAGTAATCTGCCTCAGATTCTTACACCGGAACAGAAAAAAGGGTGTGGCCAGTTTAATGCGGTTCCGTTTACTTTAGCAGATAACGAAGTAGAGCAATGGTTCCGTCTGCCGGAAACTGATAAGACTGCACAGTCGAATCTTGTATTTTTTACTGATGGAAAATCGTACCAGCGCGTTCTGGTAGATGGCGATAAAAAGGTAGTCGCAGATTTTGGTACCTGGACAGGTAGTTTTGACACTGAAGTTGTCCTGAAAAAAGAATATCTGCCAAAAACGCCGGGCGGAGATGTCTTTGAGAAACAAACGACGCCAAAAACAGTAACTTTCAGGGCATGCCGGGAAGGGCTTCGTTCTCCAAAGGATGCACTGTACAAGAAAGTAGTTACTCCAAAAGAGAAAAAAAAGCGCAGGGAGATACAAGAAGATCTTGGAATTACTGATTTCGATCCTCTGGAAATGATGCCAACAAAATATAGTGCTGGCAGTGCATACTATATTGAAGGTTCGGGTAGTACGTCTGAACAGTATATTCTCAGTACCTATGACAGTGAAAACGACCAGAACTTCTGGCAATATATTGTGATGGATGAAGGCATTCCGGTTGTTCGGGCAGTTGGACGGGGGATTTTAGCTAGAAACAGGGATCAGAGCTCTGACTATACCTGTGGTACAATTGCCGGTTGCTTCAAAAAAGAGGCAAAACTGTTTTCAGTGGAACGCTTGGGTAAGGTTGAAACAGTGTATGTGGCACCCGATCCTTTTACGTCAACAACACCGGTAATAGGACAGTACAGACTTCCAGAAAGTGATTCCTGCTGGGAAACGGTATACTATCTTCATGACGATTGCCGGTATCACAAAACTTCAAATCAAGGTGGAATCCATGTTACTGAAGTTGGAACATGGAGTATATTCAATTCGCGGATAAATTTTACCCGGGATAAAAAGCAACATAAAGTACTTGGCTATAAACCTTGTTGTGAATCATTTTTTCTTACCATCTGTCCGGAAGGCCTAAAAGGTAAGTATCTGTATGAAACGGTAAAGGATATTTCCCGTATACGCATAGGGTAAAAAAGGAATGAAAAATGAAATTTGATCCTGAAGAATATGATGAAGACGAGATACAGAGCGAGGTACCAAAGCCAGCAACCTCTGCACCAAAGCCGGCGACGACAGCACCAAAAACTACAGTCGCAAAGCCTGTAGCACCTGCGCCAAAACCTGCAGTAAAAGCATCCAAGCCAGCAGCATCAACAGCACCAAAGCCAGCCCCTGCAACTGCCAAGTCTGCTGTCCCTGCATCTAAACCAGCTGCGACAGCACCTAAACCAGTGCCCCCAACGCCTAAGCCCAGTTATACCCCTGTGTATACCAGCAGTGCCAATTCAAAAGGTAATATCGGCATTGTCTTGATAGTAGTTATCATTATTGCACTTTTTGGATTCGGATTCCTGATTGGCAGGGGTATAGCCCGTCATGCATATGGGGCAGATAAAAAAACGCCTTCTCAAACGGTTCAGACAGGAGAACTTTCGACAACCCCTTCGGGAAAGTACCTTACACAGACAGATCATACCCTGGTACAGTTTACCG
>JAZLJW010000262.1:0-8885 GCA_045597345.1 Treponemataceae bacterium | reverse complement strand
ACATCAATTTTTCCTGCGTGAGTATAGTTCAGGCACTTTAGGGCGTGGTAATTGTCGCCTTCAATCAGAATGTGGGTCGGCTTTCCGTCATCATTTTTAATCGCCTTGTCCTTAACTTCTTTTAAGACAGGAATTTTGTTTTCGCTTTCCTTTTCAAAGGCTTCTGGAACATCAATCCAATTCAGACCATATCGTTCAGACTTCATTTTTTCAGTCTGCTTTTTCTTAAGAATCTCAATTTCCTTCTGCAACTCTTCTATTTTGATTTTGTATTCCTGTTCAGTAAGTTGTGACATTGCCGAGCTCTCTTAAATATACAGTTTGTTTAATACATTACGTATATTTAAGTATCGTCTTATATTCTGTTGACTTTACGTATTACTGCGCATAAGACTTATTTTTAAGTATTCAATAAAACAATGAGTTTTAAAGAAAATTTAAAAGATGAGTTGAATTATCAAGGTATATTAGTAAAAGAATTATCATCAAAATCTGGGGTTGGAAAAAGAACAATCGACAATTATCTCAGAAGTAATGAATCTCAGCCCACTGCCGAAAATGCCGTAAAAATCGCCCAAGCCTTAAATGTAACCGTAGAATATCTTGTTACAGGCAAAAATCCCTCCTCTCAAACTTCAATACCTCAGCTTACCGACGAAGAAATCCGCATCTATAAACAGAATGCAGCACTAATCAAAAAACTTGATCATATTTCCCCTGCAAGTAAAAAAGTTATCGAGAATTTAATGGAACAAATGAAATAAGGGCTTCTTACTTTATCTTCAGTAAGTTTATGCAGATATTTGCTGGATGTTGTGCATATTGGCAGTATCCGCACAATTCTGAATCATTTATTTGCAAATTACTTCCAGATTTTTGTCAAATCCAATGTACCGTATAAGCCAATTATCTGGCACTCTTGATTTGAGCAAAGGCTTCGCCGGTACAGCTTCGCCACGGAGCATACTCTGGTATCCTTTATCGAGTTCTGCATTGAACTGTTCTTCAGTCATATCAGCAATATTTAAAGGAGATGAAGGAAGCTGGGCTTTAAATGGCAAGCCGTTATGCAGGATTATCTGCTTGTAAAACATATTGATTGCAGTGGAAACGGGAATACCAAGAGCTGCAAGAATTGCTTCTGCGGGTGCTTTTGTATCAGGTTCTATACGTAAAATATGCTCTTTTGTGCGCACAAACGCAATACAAAAAATATCCCTTAACCAATCCAGATTTCAATTCCACGTCTTCCACACATCGGGCTGATAGCCGATGGTGGCGGCCAGTTTTCCGTTGCGGCAGATGGGCTGTACCAGAAGTGATGGATTTTCCAGCAGTTTGTCTGCTTTATCGCTGTCATCAAGGTAGGCAAAACTGGCGTAATCCTTGCTTTTTTTGTCTGCCAGCATATCAATGGCATCGGCACGGCTACCGGCATCCTTTGCCAGCAGGTTGATGATGTTTTCAAGTTCACCTTTTGAAATACCTTTTTCCTTCAGGTCAATTTTCTGTACGGGAATGCGGCGTTCGCTAAAGTAGCGTTCTGCCTTTTTAACGTCAAAGTTTTTGGAAGTTCCGAATATCTGAATCATGGTGGCAAGTATATCAGAACATAGAACTTCCGGATACTCTCGGATGATCTGAATGTTTACAAAGTATGTTATGTGTCGTACAATGTAAACACTTAACGGAGGCTCTATGACAAACAAAACAATGACCGTAGCGTTTCGTACAACGCCGGAGATTAAAAATAAAGCCGAAGCACTTTTTAATTCTCTTGGCATGAGTCTTTCTTCTGCAATTGATATGTTCCTGCATGAAGCCGTAAAAGAAAACAGGTTTCCCTGTTCACTTGATTCAAAAATAGTATCCGCAAGAATTCAGGATATGAGTTCTACCTATCCGGCAGGCTTTTTTGATCTGTTTGGTGCAGTGCCGGAACTGGATTGTGAAGAAGCGGAAGAACTCTCTTTTACCCTTGATGCAAAACGTGAGCCTTTATGAAGTATTTTCTGGATACCAATATCATTTCTTACATCATAAAAGGGAAATATCCAAAAATTATTGAGCACTTAAAAAAGGTTCCGGCTCAGTCCATTGTCATTCCCTCAGTCGTAAAGGCAGAACTGGAATTTGGTGCAAGAAATTCCGGCAATTACGAAAGACTGATTGTTCCTTACATGCAGTTTCTTGAACCATTTGACGTGAAAGACTTTGACAGTGATGCTTCGTATTTCTATGGATTAATCCGGCAGTCACTTACTGATAAGGGGACTCCAGTGGGCCCCAACGATCTGCTTATAGCGGCAACAGTGCTTGCACATAACGGAACTCTGATTACGCACAATACAAAGGAGTTTTCCCGGATAGAAGATCTGCGCATTGAAGACTGGTGTGAATGAATGACTGCAGCCGTTACGCAGCAGCTGCCGGTGGTATACGGCTGCCACTGCGCAACAGAAATTCAGCGGAGAATGTTACTTACTGTATTTTGCAGCGTTTTTTCCGGCTTCAAAGCCGTTGGTCATACTCATGCTGTTTGAAGTACCGTAAGCAGGGTATTCCTGATAGAACAGGCCTGCATTGGCAACTCCTCCTGCAGCATACAGGCCGGCAGTCTTTGCCAGATCTGCAATGGTATCGGCTTTGAATTCGGTATCGGCTCCGGCTTTCATATCCATCAGGATACCTTCACCGATATTTCCTTTGTTTGACAGTGGGAAATCGCCAACTGCAATGGGAGATCATTTGGCTTTCAGTTCTTCAGATGCATCAAATCCACCGGTTGCAAGAATGACTGCCGGAGTATGGTGACAGTTTATGATTTAAGGCAAGGGGGAGATGGCGGTTACAATCGTATAGTGTATCGTGTCATTCCGAACTTGATTCAGCATGACGGATCGTATTGAACAGTCCGGTCAGAAAAGGCTCAGCTGGCCGAAATCCGAATCGGGAACTTTCCAGGATTTCTGGTCAGCAAGGTGCAGCTGGTCATCAGGTTGCGGACCACCGATAAGGAACGGAGATTTGGGATCATGCAGCTGGCGGTTTTTCAGCACTTTCTGCCGGCTGGTATTGGCATAGCAGTACCGGCAGAAATGCATGCAGGTATCGTAGGCGCCGATGTCGCAGGATAAATAGCAGGCGCACTCTTTCCGCGCTCCCGGTTTTTTTGGGGCGTTCAGCGGGCAGCCGATGGCGTCCTGGTACATGGACATGGTCATGCAACCGTCACAATCAATGCCGAACTGTTCTAAATCACGTCCTTCGGCGCAGGCCTTGATGCGGAATCCGTACCGTCTGGCTATATCAGAAAAGGCTTTTCCCAAAATCAGCCGCTCTTCTTTCGTAACTTCCCGCACTTCCGGAAAATTCCGCCGGACCTTATCGTACAGGTCAATAAAACTGATGACGCAGATGTCGGTGTAACCGGAAAGCCGGGATGCCATGCGTTCAAAGGCAGAAAGATGAAATTCCAGGGAATAGCGGGGACTGATGAAAATGGGATCGTATCGCCAGCCGACACGTTCTTTTCCCACGGCGCGGGATAAGGCACAGAAGGTATCCATGACCTGATCTTTGTTGGGGACCGAAGGTTCAATGTCGGTTCCGTAGGGAGTAATGGTCATGTACCAGAACTGTCCGTAGTCTTTTAAAAGGGAAAGATAGGGCAGCAGGGGAGCCGGATTTTTTGAGCAGAAGCCGATGAGGTCAACGACATTTGGATTCAGTTCGTAGCGGGTGACCTGCTGCGGGTTGTAGGGGTTCCGTACGCAGACATAGCCTTCTCTCAGGCGGTTAACGAACCAGGGGGTAAAGAAGGCCGGAATATCGGTTCTTTGGCCGGTGTTGATGATCAAAAGAGCTCCAGCTGGTCGGCTTTGCTTTCAAACTGATGCAGGTACGCAAAGACATCATCTGCTTTGTACATAATGCCGGCAGCCTTACACCGTGAAGCCATCATGTCGTACAGTTCGTCCCCGTTGGGGCAGCCGATTTCGTAGTTGTCCCCATACTGCCTGATATAGGTCTGGGTGAGCCCCGGAAAGTTTCTGTTTAGCTGGTTGTAAAAGTAGCCCCGGTTTCCATCCCGCAACGTAACGCCGATGCCGAACTGAATGATGCCCTTAACGCCGGTTTCAACACACCAGTCAAGCAGCGTGTTCATGTTTTCCCGGGTATCAGTGATGTAGGGCAGAAAGGGACACAGCCAGACAACGGTCGGGATACCGGCATGTTTTGCTTCCATCAGTACTTCAAACCGGCGCCGGGAGGTACACACGTTTGGTTCAACTTTCCGGCTTAAAGTATGGTCTGCGCAGGTCAGGGTCATCTGCAGCACGGCTTTGGTGTGCCGGTTAATCTGCTGCAGCAGGTCAAAGTCCCGGAGTACCAGATCAGATTTAGTGAGCACGGTAGCTCCGAATCCGTATTTGTCGATAACTTCAAGACAACGCCGGGTAATCTGCAGTTCACTTTCTATGGGCATGTAGGGGTCGCACATGGAGCCGGTACCTACCATGATTTTCTTGCGCTTTCCCGCCAGCGCTTTTTCCAGCAGTTCAACCGCATTCTGCTTTACTTCAATGTCTTCAAAGGGCACGGGGGGATGATAACAGGTACTGCGGCTATCGCAGTAGATGCAGCCGTGGGTACAGCCCCGGTATACGTTCATGCCGGTTCCGTTGCCGGAAGTAAGGATAGATTTTGCGGTTACGTAGTGCATAGGTGTAGTATAGCAGACTATATCATTTTCAGAAATTCCTCCGGAGTTATGGCTGGGACTAAAGAGTAAGCAAAATCCTTAGTATTCCTGGTGATGATGTAGTCTGCACACCATTCTTCTGCGCAGAAATCCTGCAGGCTGTCTTCAAAATCGGAAAAATTGATGTTCTGAAGTCCGTGTACCAGTTTTTTCTTATCGATGCCGGCTATTTCAAACTGCTCTGTCAGTTTCAGTAATAGGAAACGAAGATCTTCCGGTGAAAAATGCTTACGGAGAATGTAGAACATGTTGGTTATTGAGTGAGCTGCAATGATCCCTTTGTGCTTCTGGAAGATACATTGCCGGAAAACCTCCAGGGAGTGCTGTTCAAATGGCTTCCTCTGAAGGATGACATCTAAAAGAACGTTTGTATCCAGCAACAGATTTTTGGCATTAAGATTCATACCGTTCCTCCAGGGCTTCTGCCAGTGCATTCTTGTACATCGGGTCATCATCAGAAGTGCGGGTACAGGGAGTTCCCCGGTGAATAATTCCCATAATATTCTCCAGTATTTCTTCTCTGGATTCTATCGTTTTTCTGCCGTCATCAAAGGATATGGTAACCTGTTGTCCTTTCTTCAGCTGAACGCCTTCCGGAAAGCTGAGTATCCGTATGGCAGTTCCATCAAATACTCCCTCAAACCGGTAAGTGTTAAAGGGGCCTGTCCAGTCAAACCAAGGCTCTGCAGCAACCGAATCCTGTACGTCATCGGCCGTTGAATATAGTATCTGGCGTTTTTCCTCAGTTACCTGTGGTATCCGATTCTGCCTGATGAATTCCACGCTTACGCCATATATGCGGGCCAGTTCCTGCAGTACTTTGGGATTCGGTTCTACACTGCCTTTTTCGTATTTGCTGTACGATTGCCGTGAGACAGTAAGCTTTTCTGCAATTTCTTCCTGGGTAAAACCGTGAGTCTGGCGCAGATATTTGAGGATCTCTTTCATAGGTTCAGTGTAATAGTAAGTTTACAAATTGTAAAGTGAAAAGTTTACAATTTGTAAGTGTAAATATAGCTATAAAATTTGACATATAGCTATAAATGATGTACTATACATTCAAGAGGCAAGATGTGAAGGCTCCGTTATATGAAGTAAAAAACAAGCTGTCAGAATATGTACTCATAGCGCAGAGTGGTGAGGCAGTAGAAATTTGCAAACATGATAAACCAGCCGCATATCTGGTAGGTTGTGAACAGTTTGAAAAACAGAGCGATTCCGCCGCCAGATTGTTCCATAAAAGAATGGAATTGCTTAATTCACGGTATCCGGATTCATATGGATTAACCGATGATGATGTTCTGTCGCTGGAATCAGGCAGAAAGGGTGACTTTGGTTATCGGGCGATAGAGTTATGAAACCGTTTTATCTGCTTGATACCAATATTGTTTCAGAGTTGAATAAAGTAAGGCCTGATCAGCGGGCGGTAAATAAAATAGTAGAAAATCTGCAGTTCTCTGCAATTTCCTGTTTTACCTGGTCTGAACTGTTATATGGTCAGAAAAAGCTTCCTGAAACAAGTGATGGTGAAAAGAAAAAGAAGGAACGTTTGTTCCATTTTATATATGATGTGGTACAGCCAACGTTTTCGGTTCTTGGTTTTGATGATTTCGCTGCCAGTATATTTGCTGATTTACGGATTGCCACTGAAACCAAAGAAACTATCCGTCCTTTCATTGATTTACAGATTGCATCACTGGCCATTTCCCAGAATATGATTCTGGTAACCAGAAATTGCTCAGATTTTGAAGGAATTCCGGGGTTGAATCTGGAAAACTGGTTTGAGTAGCAGGAGGATACTCAGTATACTTACCGTATGTTCATTACTGATATTACCCAGGCCATCGGCCGCACCCCGCTGCTGGAAGTGCAGCGCATAGAAGAAAATCTGGATCTGAAGGCCAGAATTCTGGTGAAACTTGAATTTCTGAACCCGGCAGGAAGTACCAAAGACCGTGCTGCGCTCAGTATGGTAAACGATGCAGAAAAACGCGGACTCCTGAAGCCCGGTGCCACCATCATTGAACCTACCAGCGGCAACACCGGTATCGGGCTGGCTCTGATTTGTGCTGTCCGCGGCTATAAGCTGATTCTTACTATGCCGGATACCATGAGCGTTGAACGTATTAATATCCTGAAGGCTTACGGTGCAGAAATCGTGCTGACCCCAGGGGCAGAAGGCATGGCCGGTTCTGTTGCAAAGGCAGAAGAATTACATGCCGCAACTCCCGGCAGCATTATTGCCGGTCAGTTTGAAAACCAGGCCAACGCCCAGGCTCACCGCGATACTACCGGACCTGAAATCTGGGAAGACTGCGACGGCAAACTGGATATTTTTGTATCAGCAGTTGGAACCGGCGGTACCATAACCGGTAACGGTGAATATCTGAAGTTCAAAAAGCCGGATCTGAAAGTAGTTGCCGTAGAGCCTGCTTCCAGCCCGCTACTCAGTACCGGTAAGGCAGGTCCTCATAAGATTCAGGGTATCGGTGCCAACTTTGTGCCAGCCCTCTTGAACCGCAGTATCTATGATGAAGTTATCTGTGTAGAAAACGATGATGCCTTTGAAACGGCAAAAATGCTCGGTAAGACAGAAGGAGTCCTCTGCGGTATTTCATCCGGTGCTGCTCTTAAAGCCGCTATCCAGCTGGCGCAGCACCCGGAAAATGCCGGCAAGACTATTGTAGCCCTGCTGCCGGACAGTGGTGACCGGTACTATTCAACGCCGCTGTTTCAGAATTGAATTGACTGTACCGGTCTTTTGGAGTAGCTGTGTTTCAGATTAGTGACAGCTGTGGCTGCCGCAGTCGTGGGAACCACAGTCGTGGCCACGGCGTGAGCGCGTTGCGCTCACTTACCAAGTTTTGCTTCCGCAAAACTTGCGGAATATCAGCTGCATTTGTGGGATTCACATGAATGGCTGCCACAGTCGTGGCTACCTTCACCATGCTCGTGGTCGTGGTGGTCGCAGTGAACGGCCGGATTGTATTCCAGGGTACCGGCAGCCAGAGCCTGGGCGGCAGCCTCTGCGTTACCGGTAACACCACCGTACAGTTCAATGCCGGCTTCTTTCAGTGCATCCTGAGCACCACCGCCAATGCCGCCGCAGATAACCTGGTTAACCAGATTTTCTTTTAAGAATGCAGCCAGTGCACCGTGACCTTTACCATTGGTTGGCACAATCTGGCGTCTGGTAATGGTGCCGTTTACCACATCGCAGAACAGAAACTGTTCGCTGTGGCCAAAGTGCTGAAATACTTCTCCATTGGCAACGGTAACGGCAATACGGGTAGCGCCGGTTTCTTTAGCGACACCCTCTTTAGAAACAGCAGTAAAAGTCAAAGTAATACTCCTATAAAAATTAGGGGCGCGTAGGTCAGCAGAAAAAAGTCGTGCGCCCATAAAAAACTCTTTAAAATTAGAAATGAAAATATAGGAAGGAAGTCAGATTCTGGCAAAAAACTGTTGCAGGCCGGGTCAATAGTTTCCTTGCCGGCCTGCATCTGTAGCGACGCTAGCTAGCGGTTTTGTCAGAATCTGACTGACTGGTAGTATTTTCAGTTTTAATTACAGATCCTTACCAGTGATTTTGCGTACACATTCGCGGTAAATGGCAGCAGTCTGCTCAACAACGTCAGCAGGAACTTCCTTAATAGAAGGATCGCCAGCCAGATTGTTGGCTTTCAGCCAGTCGCGTACGAACTGTTTATCGTAAGAAGCAGGACTGGTATCTACGGCATATTTTGAAGCATCCCAGAACCGTGATGAGTCTGGAGTCAGTACTTCGTCAGCCAGAACCAGCTCGCCGTTTTCATCAAGACCGAATTCAAACTTGGTATCTGCAATGATGATGCCGTTTTTAGCAGCGTGTTCATAGCATTTCTTGTACACAGCCAGGGCAGTTTCTGCAACTTTGGTTCCCAGTTCTTCACCTAGGTCGTTTTTCATATATTCAAGGGTAACGTTGATGTCGTGACCTTCAGCAGCTTTGGTGCTTGGGGTAACAATTGGTTCAGCCAGTTTTTCTGCCTGATGGTATTCCTTGTCAAAACTGTGGCCCAGGAATGGTTCGCCTTTTTTGTAGGCTTCGTACATGGAACCGAACATGTAACCGCGAACG
>JAZLJW010000261.1:0-2563 GCA_045597345.1 Treponemataceae bacterium | reverse complement strand
CACCGTTGTCCAGATACTGCTGCAGAACTTCCATAACACCGTTGTACAGGAACAGTGCGTTGTTGTCGTCTGGTGAACCCATGAAGAATTCGATGGTGTATGAGCGGCCTTCTGCTTTTGCAGTTTTCAGACCTTTAGCTTCTTCAATATATTTAGCAATTGCAGTACCAACACCTTTGTTATCGAAGGTTGCATAGTAAGAAACTGCATCGGTATCCATCAGCAGACGGTCATAAGCAATTACAGGAATTCCCTGTGATTTTGCATCAGCAAGAACATTAACCAGAGCGGTTGAGTCAATAGATGCAACAACCAGACAGTCAGCACCTTTAGCAATCAGGTTTTCAATCTGAGAAACCTGCATCTGAACATCGTCTTCAGCATACTGAAGGTCTACAGTGTAACCTTTAGCTTCCAGCTGTTTTTTCATGTTGGCGCCGTCATTAATCCAGCGTTCTGATGACTGAGTAGGCATTGCAACACCTACAAGTTTTCCGCCTTTAGCTTCTTTCGAACCACCAGCGAATGCCAGACCTGCAACCATCAGCAGAGCCAGAGCAGCAGCAACGATTTTTTTCATTGTTTCCTCCTATTTATGAAACAAAAGAACAATTACTGATGCACCACTTCAATTGTGATGCGTCAACGTACCGTTCTTGCGTGTACGTTAACGCAATTTTAACATGCCCTAAAAAAATTTGTCAAATTTTATTTTTATTCTACCGAAATTACGCTTTCAAAAAAATTTTGCTTTCAGGCATGCTCATTTTTTTTATATTCTGCAGGCAGCTCATTATAATCCAGATTTGTATCGTCCCGGATAACCCGTAACTCCATTGTGGCAGTATCAAATTCGGCTTCACCGTAATCAAGTCCAGCAGGGGTATAGTGAATTCTGAATACTGAACTTCCTGGAGAAGAGAAAATTTCCAGTTCATCCCCTCTGTTTATAATTTCCCAGGCAAATTCCCCGTATTTTTCACCGGTTTCGGCATTACCAAGATCAAAATAATACGGACAATGCTGATTGTAATACTTAGAGAGATCTATTTTTGTATGATTCTGAGCAATTATCGACGCATCATCTCCTGAAACCATATATGATTCCTGAATTTCACACAGGTAGGTAACTGTTCCTGCAATTCCATCAACTTTGAACAAATGTGTCGGATAATACTGATTCCCAGCATCTCCCGTCAGAAACCACATTTTTGTCTTGTCCTGACTGAATCTTCTGTACGATACTGAATAGGAACCTTCATATATCAGCCGTCTGTTTCCCTGAGCAGTTACTGCATATACTTTATTTCTATCCTGATATCGCCAATCTGTATCAAAGGTTTCTCCCGACTGCAGTTTTTCAAACTGAGTATTGAACCGTTCATATCCCGGTTGTTTTTTAAAATTTTCTACCGCTGCTGCTGAATATATAACCGTAACAAGTACGATTACCGCACAAATCAATTTTCTCTTCATTTTTTACACTCCTTTCTATACCTTACAAATTTTTCTCTTTTTTGAAAACAACAGCACCTTTTACAACCGATTCCGGAATCAATACTTTATCACCATCTTTTACCCAGCCAGAGTTTTCCCGTCCGGAATTTAGCCCTGAAGCTGTATCAAATTTTGATGTTGCAGAGGCCTCAAAGTACACAACCCCATCCTTTTCCGTAACACCTTCAACACCCACCCAATGAGAACCTTCTCCATCTTTATAGGGAACCTGGATTCCGGTATAGTACATATTCTTTGCATCAGCTTCCTGCTTTTTATAATCAGCAGCAGTGTAGCTACCGTACTTTCTATCTACTGACATACCATTTGCATCAGCCACTTCCTGCCATGAAAGACTACCTTCCGAAACATATTTCTCATTAATTTCATTAGGATTCTGCCGTATGTCCATCGCATACAACATATTAGACGCATAAGTAACGGCACAACCTGAATTCCGTATTAATTCATCAGAGCCATTGAGTTTCATGTCCGCCCAGTCACCCACAGACATAACCACTCTGGAGATGACGGGAATACAGATTAATCCGGATGGATCTTTGAAGTTAACAGGATCTTGATTGACAAAGCTGTACCAGTTGACCCCATCACGAATGGGGTCTTCGGTGATGAATCGGCCTGTTTGCGGATCATAATCCCGATACCCGAAATCATATAATCCGGATATCTGATCATAGGGTTTTCCTGAATATCCGAATACAACCTGAGCTGATGTATGTGCCGTAAAGTTCACAAACAGCAGGGGAACCACCACCCAGGGAATAAATACATGGAACCGTTTATTCATACGCTCTCCGTTGTAGCCACCGCAATAACGGCAGCAAGACTATGAAAGGATTTTCAGCACCCCGGGCTGAAAAGTTCCTTACCACACAGAGAATATGTATGCCAAAATGAAAAAAAATGGTGACTTATAAAAAAAAGATATAAAAAAACCGGTGGAATTTTCCCAAAGGAAATAAGCCGACCGTAGAATATGAAAGATCTATTAAATACTTTGCTCTTTCAAAAATCATAACCACCCCTCAAAGGGGTGGTTTGCACT
>JAZLJW010000260.1:0-3048 GCA_045597345.1 Treponemataceae bacterium | reverse complement strand
AACAAGATGCAGCGGATAATAAATGTAGAAAAACCATTTCATGCCTTTCCACTTGCCGCGCTGGCCGTTGTAATTTGCCATAAGCGGCCAAACCAGTATTACGCCCAGCTGAACGATTCCGTAAACTTTATCAATAAACAGAAAATAAACGATTGCATAAAGCAGAACCCATTTCATCATGTTGAAAACCTGCTTGTTCAAATTGCCGCGGTTGAAGTAAATGTCCAGTATTGCAAGAATGGCAATGCTGCTCCAGTCGGCACAGAAAGCCAGTATTGTGGCGCCCCATACTACGAGCACTTTCTGCCAGTGTTTCAGGTTGAAATACCGCTGGTCTGTAAGGGTAAGGGCAAGCACGCCTATAAAAAGCGCCCATATTACGCTGGTCTGGTTAAAAACCGTGGTTTTAAAAGGCACAAATGGAATGCCGAACGCGAAATTGTACGCAAAGTGGGAAATTACTGCAAAAATTCCCAGACGAAGAATATATGCCTTTAGGTTTTTGGTGTAATAATAGCCTTCGGCTACCATAAACCAGAATGTCGGTGCCGCGATGCGTCCTATTACGTGCAGGCAAATTATCCACCATGTTTTGGGAAAATTTGGAAAAATTACGCAGATTAAGTGGTCTAAAGTCATTGCGGCAATAGCAATAAGTTTCAGCTGGTTGCCGTTTAAGCCTTTCTTTTCGTTTGTCATGCTGCCTCCGTTTTATGATTTCATTTTAGCCGGTGGTAAAAATTAGGCAACGGTTTTAAAGGCAATGTGCATTTTGAAGGCGGTAAGATGCAGTTTGGGGCTGGCAGAACCTGCGTGAAACCTGCGGACGGCTGATTTTTGCAGAAATTGACGGGGAATGACTTTAATGCATGGCGTTTAAAAGTTCGCGCCGTACTTGTTTTATTTGCCAAAAAAAGTTATATTTTTCAAGAATGTTCAGTCAAACGACACTAAAAACATTTGAAAGTAGCCGGTAACTCGGCATAAATTCCTGCAATTGCGCAGGCATAGAAGGAGTTTTTGATGAAAGTTGAAGACATCAAACACCCAAAAATCAAAGCTTGGGTTGAAGAATGTATCGCTATGTGTGAACCAGATGATGTTTACGTTTGCGATGGATCTACTGCTGAATACGATCGCTTGATGCAGAAATGTGTTGATGCTGGTCTTGCTATTCCTCTCAAAAAGAAAGAAAACAGCTTCCTTTTCCGCTCACTTCCAAGTGACGTAGCACGTGTTGAAGCCCGCACATTTATTTCTTCAGTAAAAGAAGAAGATGCAGGTCCAACAAACCACTGGATTGACCCAGTTGAACTCAGAGCAACAATGAAAGGTCTTTACAAAGGATGTATGCACGGACGCACAATGTACGGTATTCCTTTCTGCATGGGTCCACTTGGTTCTCCAATCTCTAAAAACGGTATCGAAGTTACAGACTCTGAATACGTTGTACTCAACATGGACATCATGACACGTGCCGGTTCAAAAGTTCTGGATCTCCTTGGTACAGATGGTGAATTCGTTCCATGTCTCCACTCAGTAGGTAAACCACTCAACAATGGTGAAACTGATGGTGGAATCTGGCCATGTGCTGACGTTGAACACAAATACATTTCACAGTTCCCTGATGAAGGACTCATCTGGTCTTACGGTTCAGGATACGGTGGAAACGCCCTCCTTGGTAAAAAATGTTTCGCTCTCCGCATTGCTACTGTATTGGCTCGCAAAGAAGGCTGGCTTGCAGAACACATGCTCATCCTCAAACTCACAAACCCACAGGGTGAAGTAAAATACGTAACAGGTGCTTTCCCAAGTGCTTGTGGTAAAACAAACCTTGCTATGCTTATCCCAACAATCCCAGGTTGGAAAGTTGAAACAATCGGTGATGACATTGCTTGGATGAAATTTGGTGATGATGGTCGTCTTTACGCTATCAACCCAGAAGCAGGATTCTTCGGAGTTGCTCCAGGAACATCTGCTGAATCAAACAAAAACGCTCTTATCTCTGCAGAAAAGAACACAATTTACACAAACTGTGCTCTTACAGAAGACGGAGACGTTTGGTGGGAAGGAATCGGTTACCCTGCAACTGGTAAACTGGTTGACTGGAAAGGAAACACTCGTGATGCTCTTCCAAAAGACAAAGCTCCTAAAGGTGAAGAAATGGCTCATCCAAACGCTCGCTTTACAGCACCTGCAGGACAGTGTCCATGTATCGCTTCTGAATGGGAAGATCCAAAAGGTGTACCTATCAGTGCTATCCTCTTTGGTGGACGCCGCCCATCAACTGTACCTCTCGTACACCAGGCTCGTAACTGGAACCACGGTGTATTCCTTGGATCTATCGTAGGTTCAGAAATCACTGCTGCTTCTACAATCAACGCTGCTGAAGTTGGTAAAATCCGCCGTGACCCATTCGCTATTCTTCCATTCTGTGGATACAACATGGGTGACTACTTCCAGCACTGGGTAAACGTAGGTGCTAAGGCAGATCAGGACAAGCTTCCAAAAATCTTCTACGTTAACTGGTTCCGCAAGGATGAAAACAATGCTGAACTCCCAGGTGGATTCATGTGGCCAGGATACGGTGACAACAGCCGCGTTCTCGCATGGATCTTCGACCGCTGTGACGGTGTTGACAACTGCGTTGAAACAGCTATCGGTTACATGCCAAAAGAAGGCGCAATCAACACAGACGGACTGGCTGACTACTACAAAAAGACACTGCCAGAAATTCTCAAGGTTGATACAGAAGGCTGGCTCAAGGAATGTAAGGATATTCGTGAAAACCACTACACAAAGTTTGGTTCACACCTTCCAAAAGAACTTGCAGCTTGTCTCGACGATCTGGAAGCAAGACTTTCAAAGTAAGTTAGTTAATTGCTAACCTGAACACCCTCTGGAAACGGAGGGTGTTTTTTATAGCAAAATAAATCTGCTGAGAGATCGTAGATCTGGATTCCAGGTTTATGATTTATCAGAAACCTGGAACACGGACGAGTCAAGGCCTTGAGTGAGCTCTGCGAACGCACCTTGACCGGACGTAAG